>VBKJ01000159.1 GCA_005879795.1 Deltaproteobacteria bacterium | reverse complement strand
CTGCTCGGTCCACGCCTCGCGCAGGATCTCCATGCCGGTCGCGGGCGAGAACGCCTCGGTGGTGAACTGCTGCGGCAGGCGGCCGCGCATGACGTCGCGGCAGCCGGCGATCGTCTCGGGCGCCAGCGCGAAGCGCGCGGCGGTGCAGACGAGCACGAGGCCCTGCACCAGCTCGGGGTGGCCGGCCGCGAGCGCGAGCGCGACTGCTCCGCCCATGCTGCGCCCGACCAGCACGAACGGCCGGAGGCGGAGCGTACGCACGAAGGCCAGTACGAAGTCCGCGTAGGCCTCGACCGTCGGCAGTCCCTCGATGCCGCTCGAGCGCCCGTGGCCGGGCAGGTCGGGCGCGAGCGCGCTGTGGTCCCGGCCTGCCGCCTCGAGCTGCCTTCGCCACAGACCCGCGTTGCTGCCCGCCGCGTGCACGAGGAGGAAGAGCCGCCCGCGCTCGAGCGCCGGCGGCGCGTCGGGCAGCGTGGTCGGCCCGGTGTGGAGGTAGTGGACGGCCGTGCCGTCAACCGTGACGTACTTGCTCGGCAAGGGCACTTTAGGAGTCCGTCCTAGGACGCTCGCGCGCGAGGTGTCAATTGATGTTCCCCGGGCCCGGGCGGAGCAGCGCCCGGCGGGGTCTCCGCGTGGCGCTTCTCGAGCGCCCTGCTAGGATCGGGGCTCGTGCGGCTGCGCGACCTGGAGACGCTCGAGTTTCCCCGCGTGCTCGACGCGATCGCGGCGCTCGCCCGGTCCGCCGCGGGCCGCCAGGCCGTCCTCGCGTTGCGCCCGACGAGCGACACGGCCGAGGCCGAGCGCCGGCTCGACCTCCTCGCCGAGCTGGTCGCGCTCGAGGTGGAGGCGGGCCGACCGCCCACGGCGGACGTTCCGCTCCTCGCTCCCGCGCTCGCCGCCGCCGCGCCCGAGGGCGCCACCCTCGAGCCGCGGCGCCTGGTCGAGGTGCGCGACCTGCTCGCGGCGGCACGCCAGGTGCGCGCGTATCTGCGCCGCGACCCCGCGCGCTTCTCCCGCCTGGCCGCCGAGGGCGAGGCGATCGACCCCGTCCCGGAGGTCGCCGAGCCCCTCGCCGCGACGCTCGACGAGACCGGGCAGGTGCGCGACGACGCGAGCCCGGCGCTCGCGGCGGCACGCGCCGTGACGCGCGAGCTGCGCGCCCAGATGGAGGCACGCCTCCTCGGCATGGTGCGCGACCCCGAGATGGCGAGCATCGTCGCCGAGCAGTACGTCACGGTGCGCAACGGCCGCTTCGTCGTCCCCATCCGTACCGCCGCGGCCGGCACGGTCGCGGGCGTTGTGCAGGACCGCTCCGCCTCGGGCGAGACGGTCTTCATGGAGCCGCTCTTCGCCGTCGAGCTGAACAACCGCCTCCTCCTCGCCGCCAAGGACGAGGAGGCCGAGGAGCGGCGGGTGCGGAGCGAGCTGACGGCGCTCGTGCGCGCCCACGCGGCCCGTCTCGAGGCGGCGGAGCAGGCGCTCGCGGCCGCCGACGCGCGCGGCGCCGCCGCCGGGTTCGCCGCGCGGCACGGCTGCACGCGGCCCGCGCTCGGCGCGTCCGACGTGGTGCTCCCCGCCGCACGCCACCCGCTGCTCCTCGAAGCCGGCCGGCCGGTCGAGCCGGTCGACCTGCGCGTGCCGGCCGAGCGGCGTGGGCTCGCCATCACGGGTCCCAACGCGGGCGGGAAGACGGTGGCCTTGAAGACCCTCGGCCTGTGCGCGCTCATGGCGCACGCGGGGCTCTTCGTCCCGGCCGCGGCGGGAAGCCGCCTCCCGCTGCTCGGCGCCGTGCTGGTCGACATCGGCGACGAGCAGTCGATCGACCGCGACCTCTCCACCTTCACCGGCCACGTCGAGAACCTGGCCCGCATCGCGACGGCGGCCGGCCCCGACACGCTCGTCCTCCTCGACGAGCCCGGCGCGGGGACGGATCCTGTCGAGGGCGCCGCGCTCGCGGTCGGCTTGCTGACCGACCTCCTCGCGCGCGGGCCACGCGTCGTCTTCACCTCGCACTTCCCCCAGGTGAAGACCTTCGCGCTCGCCGAGCCCGCGCTCGACGTCGCCGCCTTCGACATCGATCCCGCGACCGGCGCGCCGCGCTTCAAGCTCGCCTATCACACTGTGGGCCAGAGCCTGGCGCTGCCGATCGCGCGTCGCCACGGGCTTCCGGCGCGCGCCCTCGAGACGGCGGAGCGGCTGCTCACCGGCGAGAGCCGCGACCTCGCGCGCGCCGTCGCCCGCCTGGAGGAGAGCCGCCGCGCCTACGAGGCGGACCGCGAGGAGGTCGAGCGGGAGCGCGCCCGCCTGGCGGGCGCGCGCGCGGAGGCCGAGGCGCTCGCCGAGGACCTGCGCGCGCGCCAGCGGCGCCGCTGGGCCGAGGACCTGGACGCCTCGCGCCGCTTCCTGCGCGAGCTCGAGGCGCGCGGGCGGACGCTGCTCGAGGAGCTGCGCCGCCGCCCCGAGCCGGCCGTGCTCCGCGCCTTCGTGCGCGAGGCGGGCGAGGAGGTCGCCGCCCAGGCCCAGGCCATCGAGCCCGAGGCGCCGCCCACGCGTCCCCCCGCCCCGGGCGACCTGGTCGAGGTGGTGGGCCGGGGCATCCGCGGCGAGCTGGTCGAGGTCGCGGGCGAGCGGGCGCGCATCCAGCGCGGCGGCCTCCGCTTCGAGGTCCCCTCCGGCCAGCTCCGCATCGTCGGCGACGCCCCGGCGCGCGAGCGTGTCGCGATCGAGGTCGACCGCCCCACCGACGCCCCCGCCGAGATCAACCTGATCGGCCAGCGGGTACGCGACGCGATCGACGCGCTCGGCCCCTTCCTCGACCGCGCGGCGCGCGCGGGTCTGTCGGAGGTACGGGTCGTGCACGGGATCGGGAGCGGCGCGCTGCGCAGCGCGGTGCACGAGTTCCTCGCGAGCTCGCCGTACTGCGCGACGTTTCGGGAGTCGGAGCCGGCAGCGGGCGGGGCGGGCGTGACGATCGCGGAGCTGGGCTGAGAGCCAGTCGGCGTGAGGTCTCCGATCTGGGCCTTCCGCCGCGAACCCCAACCGGTCGCTGACGACGGCCACCGGCCCGCCCGGCGCGGTCCGTTGCAGCTGACGCAGCGCGGCGTTGCAACGGTCGACCGACTGCCCCGAGGCCAGAGAAACATCTCCTCCGGGTGACGCGGATGTGGGGCGCCGAACGCCCGCACGCTCTCGACCAAGCGCGATCCGCGTAGCGGGGGAGCACGCCGCCAGCCGCACCCGGTATTGCGCGAGTCGGCGGACGAAGTCAGAGCTACAAATACACCGTCGGCACCAGGAGGGCGGAGTCATGAGAGCGTACCGTTCGCCCACGCCGGCTCCGACTGGCCGCTCGCGGCTGGCGCGCGCGAGGACGGGCCGGCGCTCTGCGGAGCCGCAAGCAGCCCCACCGGCTCGCGCCTCCGAGGCGGTGCTGCTGGCTGAGATCGTGGCGCACCTGCGCCAGGGTCGCACCCAGCTTCGCGACGAATGGGTGTGGCGGATCGGCGAAGCGGGGCTGCTCAGGGCGATGAGCCAGGAGGAGATCTTCGCGGAAGCGACGTCCGTCTACGACAACTACCTCGATGCCTTGGAGACCGGCACCCTCGAGGCGGTGCAGGCCTACGCTGGACAGCTGTCCGAGCGCATCGTGCCGCGCGGCGTGGAGACGCGCGAGGTGGTCGGCATCGTGCTGCTCCTGCGCGACGTGCTGGCCCGCTCACTGTTCGCCAACTACCGCGCCGACTTCCCGCTGTTGAACCGGGTCCTCGACGCCTACGAGCCCGCCGCGAACCGCATCGCGACGACCGTGGCGGCGGGGTTCGTGCACGAGCGCGAGCGGGTGATCCGCGAGCAGCAGGAAGCCATCCGCGAGCTGTCCACGCCCGTGCTGCCGGTGCGCGAGCGGCTGCTCATCCTGCCGATCATCGGGCTCATCGACGCCCAGCGCGCCCGCCAGCTGACCGAGCAGCTCCTGCGCGCCATCCGCGCCAACCGCGCCAAGGTCGTCGTCATCGACATCACGGGCGTCCCGGCCATGGACGCCGACGTCGCGAACCACCTGGTGCGAACCGTTGATGCGTCGCGGCTCCAGGGCGCCATGGTGATCGTCACCGGCCTGTCGCCCGAGATCGCCCAGACGCTCGTCACCATCGGCGTCGACCTCGGCAAGATGAACACCGTTGGGGACCTGCAGGGCGGCATCGAAGAAGCGGAGCGGCTGCTCGGGTACCAGGTGGTCCCGGTCCCGGAGGCGAAGCGCTAGCGAGGCCGCTTGGCTGGAGGCGACGATGGGGGTGCCGATCCTCAGACAGGGTCACTGCCTCATTGCAACCATCCAAGCGGCGCTGACCGACACGGATCTGCAAGGCCTCCGGGACGACTTGGTCGCGCAGGTCGGCCGGTATCGCGCGCGCGGGGTGATCATCGACGTCACCGCGCTCGACGTGATGGACTCCTTCGCCGTCCGCACCCTGCGGGACATCGCCCAGATGGCGCGCCTCCGCGGGGCCGAGACGGTCATCGTCGGCGTCCAGCCGGAGGTGGCGCTCTCGATGGTGGAGCTGGGGCTCACCCTGGAGGGCGTCAACGCGGCGCTCGACCTGGAAGAAGGGCTGGCCTTCCTCGACGAGCGAACGAAGGGGGCGAGCAGAGGAGAAGTGCCCCGTGCGCGGTGAGCGGCGCGGCGCGGTGCAACCCGACGGCCGTCTCCCGGCGCTTCGATCGAAGGGGCGGGCGTCGGCGGACTTGCCCGCCCAGAACTCGATCCCGGTCCGCTCGGACGCGGACATCGTCCTCGCCCGCCAGAAGGGGCGAGAGCTCGCCGCGGCGCTGGGATTCGGACCGACGGACCTGACGCTGATCGCCACGGCGATCTCCGAGCTGGCGCGCAACATCGTCCTGTACGCCAAGCGCGGGCGGATCGTCCTGAAGGGCATCGAGCGGAACAGCCGGCGCGGAATCATGGTGGTGGCCCGCGACGGCGGTCCGGGGATCCCCAACGTCGCCGGGGCGCTGCAGAGTGGCTTCTCCACCTCCGGCGGCCTCGGCCTGGGGCTGCCGGGCGTCAGGCGGCTCACCGACGAGTTCGACATCGAGTCCGCGGTCGGCCGGGGGACGACCGTGACGGTGAAGAAGTGGCTGCCGTGACCACGGGGCCCATCGAGTGGGGCGTCGCCGCCGCGGCGCTCGCCGGGCAGGCCGAGAACGGCGACGGCTACGTGGTCGAGCCCTTCGCCGATGGCATCCTGGCGGCGGTGGTGGACGGGCTCGGCCACGGCCGCGAGGCGGCCGCGGCGGCGCGGCTCGCGGTGGCCACGCTCCGGCAATTCCCCTTCGCGCCGCTGCCCGAGCTGTTCCACCGCTGCCACGAAAGGCTGCGTCAGACGCGCGGCGTGGTGCTGAGCGCGGCCTCGTTCCACGCGGGCGAGGGGACGATGGCCTGGCTCGGGGTGGGCAACGTGGAAGGCATGCTCCGGCGCGCGAGTCTGCGCGGCCGTCCGGCGGCCGAGACGCTCGTGCTCTGCCGTGGCGTCGTAGGGGGCCACCTGCCGCCACTGGAGGCTTGGGTTCTCACGGTACATCCGGGGGATACACTGATCCTCGCCACGGATGGCGTTCGCCACGGTTTTGCCGAGGACCTGCTCCGCGCCGTCCCGTCGCAACGGGCGGCCGACCGCATCCTCGCCCGCTACGCCCGTGGTACGGACGACGCCTTGGTGCTGGTAGCGCGGTATCTGGGAGGCACGCCTTGAGCGAGACCCGAGACGAGCTTGCGGAGCAGTACCGGCGCGCTCTCCAGGACTACCTGGACGATGCAGGCGAGACAGGCCTGGCGCGCGCGTACGAGCTCGGACGCAAGGCCGTCGTCGACGGCCTCGGCGTCCTGGAGATGACGGCGCTGCACCATGAGGCGCTCCGGGCCTCCGTGCTGCGGCTCGCCGCGTTCGAGGATCGCGCGAAGGCGGCCGAGGCGGCGCAACGGTTCCTCATGGAGAGCCTCTCGCCGTTCGAGATGACGCATCGCGCGTTCCGCGAAGTGAACACCGTACTGCGCCGCCTCCACGAGCGGCTCGAGGAGGAGGCCAAGCGCATCGCCCACACCCTGCATGACGAAGCGGGGCAGCTGCTCGCATCGGTCCATGTGGCGCTGGCCGCGATGTCCAGCGATCTGCCCCCGTCCGCCCGGGGCCGACTCGAGGAGGTCCGGGGGCTGCTCGACCGGATCGAAGACGACCTGCGGCGCCTGTCGCACGAGCTGCGCCCGACGATTCTCGACGACCTCGGACTCCTGCCCGCGCTGCAGTTCCTGGCCGAAGGGATTGCGAAGCGAACCGGGCTTCTGATCGAGGTCGGGGGCTCGACGCGCGGTCGCCTGCCGCCGGTGGTGGAGACCGCGCTGTACCGGATCGTTCAGGAGGCCCTGACGAACGCCGTCCGGCACGCGGACGCTGCGTGCGTGAGGATCCAGCTGCAACGTGAGCCCCAGGCGATCCGCTGCTCGATTGCGGACGACGGCGTCGGCTTCGACGCCCCCACGGTCCTGGCGCACCGGGGCGGTCCGGGGCTCGGGCTGGTGAGCATGCAGGAGCGGCTCGAAGCCGTCCGCGGGAGCTTCCAGATCATTTCAGCGCCCGGCCGGGGCACGAGGGTGCACGTCGCCATCCCTTTGGAGACATGATGTCGATCAGCGTTCTCCTCGCCGACGACCACCTCAGCTTCGCTCAATCGTTGAGAGCGATCCTGGAGCGCGAAGGATTTCGGGTGGTGGGCGAAGCCGCCGACGGCCGGGAGGCGGTGCGTTTGGCCCGGGAGCTCCATCCGGACGCGGCCGTGCTCGACGTGAGCATGCCGCTCTTGAACGGCATCGACGCAGCCCGCGAGATCCAGAGAGCGTGCCCGCGGACGCGCACGATCCTCCTGACAATGCACGCGGAGGATCAGTACGTTCTCCAGGGCCTTCAGGGGGGCGTGCAGGGGTACGTGCTGAAGAAGCAGGCGGTCATGGACCTCGTCCAGGCGATCCGGGAGGTCTGCCGGGGCAACGTTTACCTGAGCCCAGGCGTGTCCGCGGCCGTGGTGGAGGCGTACCAGTCGAAGAAGGGCCCTCGCGATCTGCTGACCTCCCGCGAGCGGGAGGTCCTGCAGCTCGTGGCCGAAGGGAAGACGACCAAGGAGATCGCCTCGCTCCTCGGAGTGAGCGTGAAGACCGCGGAGTCCCACCGCACCCGTGTGATGCAGAAGCTCGACATCCACGAGACGGCGAGCCTGGTCCGCTATGCCATCCGCAGGGGCCTGATCCAGGCGTAGGTGGTTCCACGCCCACGGGCGTTTGCCGCCGCCCGTCAGGTTGCCGCGCTGGCGGGCGCCGGCGCCAGGTCGCCCAGGAAGTCGAGCAGGTAGCCGTTCACCACCTGCGGCTGCTCCTGCTGCACCCAATGGCCGCTCAAGGGGATGTACTTGACGTCGAACGATCCGGCCATGAGCGGCTCCATGCCGAGCGAGAGCTCCTTGCCGAGCGCGACGTCCTGCTCGCCCCAGATGAGGAGCGTGGGCGCGGTGATCCGGGGCCAGTCCTCGAGCCGCTCGCGGAACCCCTTGATCGGCCGGTCGCCGTACACGAAACGGCGCAGCCACTGCGGCCACATGGCGCGCGCGTCGGGGCTCCGGAAGATGGCGCGGTAGTAGTTGATGCCGGCGCGCAGCGCGCCGGGCCGGCTCGCCGCGTCGCGCAGCTGCTGGAAGTCCGCCTCGTTGAGCGAGTCCTGGCGCACCGCCGTGCGGCGGATGGCGGCGGCGATCGGGCGCGCGTGCCCGAGGCCGAGGAGGGTCTCCGGGAGCCAGGGGATCTGGAAGAAGAACATGTACCAGCTGCGCGCCAGCTGGCGGCGGTTCGTCTTCAGCTGCTGTCCGAAGATGGCCGGGTGCGGGCAGTTCAGGACCACCAGCCGCCGCGTCGCCTCGGGGTGGTCCATGGCGAACGTCCAGGCGACGGCGCCGCCCCAGTCGTGGCCGACGATCACCGCCTCGCGCTCGCCGAAGGCCTCGACCAGCCCGTGCACGTCCGCAACCAGCTCGGGGAGCGCGTACGGCGCGACGCCCGGCGGCTTGTCGCTCAGGTTGTAGCCGCGGAGATCGGGCGCCACGACGCGGAAGCGCGGTGCGAGCGCCGCGATCTGGTACCGCCACGAGTACCAGCACTCCGGAAAGCCGTGCAGCAGGACGACGAGCGGGCCCTCGCCGTCGACGACGCAGTGGAGATTCACGCCGTTGGTCGCGACGGTATGGTGCTCGAGGGCCATCGCGCGCCGGCATAGCGAGGGCACGGCTGCGCTGTCAAATCGGATCGGGCTTGAGCCGGCCGTACGCAGGCCGAATAATGGCCGGGATGGCGCGACGCGACCGCTTTCTCCTCTGCATGCCTCGCTTCTACGGCATCGAGTACGTGATCAACCCGTGGATGGAGGGGAACGTGGGCCGCACCGACGCCGCCGAGGCGATGCGGCAGTGGGAGGCCCTGCACGCGGCGCTCGCCGCGCACGCCGCGATCGAGCTCCTCGAGCCCGCCGCGGGCCTCCCCGACATGCCCTTCACGGCCAACGCGGGCCTCGTGCACGATGACACGTTCATCCCGTCGCGCTTCCGCTTCCCGCAGCGCGCGCCCGAGACGCCGCACGCCGTCGAGTGGTTTCGCCGCCGCGGCGCCCGCATCGTCGAGCTGCCGGGGCGGGGGACGTTCGAGGGCGAGGGCGACGCGCTCTTCCAACCGGGCGAGCCCCTCCTGTGGGGCGGGTACGGCGTGCGCACCTCGCTCCAGGCCGACCGCCACCTGGCGGAGATCCTGGATGTCGAGGTCGTGCCGCTCCGCCTGATCGACGAGCGCTTCTACCACCTCGACACCTGCTTCTGTCCGCTCCCCGGGGGACGCGTCTTCTACTACCCCGACGCGTTCGACCGCGAGTCGCTCGAGCGCATCGGCGCGCGCGTGCCCGCGGAACAGCGCTTCGAGGTGGACGTGGCCGACGCCCTCCACTTCGCCTGCAACGCCATCGTGACCGGGGGCGCGGTGATCACGAGCTTCGCGAGCGACGCGCTGCGCGAGCGCCTCGAGCGCTGGGGCCACGAGGTCGTCGTCTGCCCGCTCGGGCAGTTCGTCATGGCGGGCGGCGCTGCGAAGTGCCTGGCCCTCCGGCTCGAGCATCCGGGCGCGCGGCGGCCCGCGGGCGCGCCGCGGGTCGCATCCGAGGTGCGCGAGCGCGCGGTCGAGGTCCAGGGCGACCTCCTCGACAGGGGCCTGATGAACGCCCTCCTCGACCGCATCACCGACGGCGGCGGCGACTTCGAGATCGAGGCCTTCCAGCCCGGTCTCCGCCACGACCAGGCCTCGCTGGCGCGCCTGCGCGTGCTGGCGCCCTCGCCGGAGCGCCTGGAGGCGATCCTGGCGCAGCTCATCGAGGCCGGCGCGCGCGTCGCCGACGAGGAGCACGATGCGCGCCTCGAACCGGTCGAGCAGGACGGGGTGGCGCCGCGGGACTTCTACAGCACGACCATCTTCCCGACCGACGTGCGGGTTCGCGGCCGCTGGGTGCGCGGCGCGCGGCAGCGCATGGACGCCGTGCTGGTCGTCGACGGCGCGCCCGGCGAGCCGCGCGTCACCTGCCGCCTGATCCGCGAGCTCCGGCGGGGGGACCTGGTGGTGTGCGGCATCGACGGGGTCCGCACCGAGCCGACCCACGTGCCGCGCGCGGCGGAGATGTTCGGGTTCATGACCGCGGATGCGTCGAGCGAGCGGCGCGTGGAGCTCACCGTCGAGCGCATCGCGTGGGAGATGCGGCGGCTCCGCGAGCGCGCCGGGAAGATCGTCGTGGTCGCGAGCCCGGTCGTGATCCACACCGGCGGCGGGTCGCACCTGGCCCGCCTCGTCCACCGCGGCTACGTGCAGGCGCTCCTCGGCGGCAACGGACTCGCGGCGCACGACATCGAGCAGGCGCTCTTCGGCACCTCGCTCGGCGTGGACCTGAAACGGGGCACGAGCGTGCAGGGCGGGCACCGCAACCACCTGGTGGCGATCAACCTCGTGCGCGCCCACGGCGGCATCCGGCAAGCGGTCGAGGCGGGCGCGGTGCAGAGCGGCATCCTGTACGAGTGCGTGCGCCACGGCGTGCCGTTCGCGCTCGCCGGTTCCATCCGCGATGACGGGCCGCTGCCCGACACGCTCGTCGATCTCATCGCCGCGCAGGCCGAGTATGCCCGGCTCATCGCGGGCGCCGACATGATCCTCATGCTCGCCTCCATGCTCCACTCGATCGGCGTCGGGAACATGACGCCGGCGGGCGTGCGGCTCATCTGCGTCGACATCAGCCCGGCGGTGGTGACCAAGCTCGCCGACCGCGGCTCGGTCGAGTCGACCGGCATCGTGACCGACGTGGGGCTCTTCCTGAACCTGCTCGGCGCGGCCCTCGGGGACTGAGCGGGGCGCGCCATGGGCGACGCCTTCGAGCACGAGGTGCAGGCCCTCGCCCGCCAGATCGCGGCGGCCGGGGCGTCGGAGCGCGTCCATCTCTTTCACCTCGGGCGCTGGAGCGAGCGCGTCCTCGACTGGGCGATGTCGCATCCGGGCTTCAAGACCCAGCTCTTCCGGTTCGTCGACGTCTTCCCCGCCTGTCGCGACGACGCCGACGTGCTCCGCCACCTGAGCGAGTACTTCGCCGGCGTCGAGGTGCCGCGCGCGCTCGGCCTCGGGCTCGAGGTGGCGGAGGTGGTGCCCTTCGGGGCGCGCATCTCGACGGCCGCCGCGCGCCGCAACATCATGCGGATGGCGCGCCAGCTGATCGCCGGGGCGACACCGGAGGACGCGCTGCCGCGGCTGGCGGCGCTCTGGCGCGCGGGCGAGGCGTGCACCGTCGATCTCCTCGGCGAGAAGACGGTGACCGAGCGCGAGGCCGCGCGCTATGCCGAGCGCGTGCGGGCGATGCTCGAGGCGCTGGTCGCGGGCACGCGGGAGTGGCCGGCGGCGCCGCACCTCGAGCGCGACCCGTGGGGTCCCGTGGCGCGCGTCAACGTGTCGGTCAAGCCGACCGCGCTCTCGCCGCTCTTCGCGCCGGCGACCGCGCGCGAGGGCCTCGCCGAGGCGCGCGAGCGACTCCTCCCGATCCTCCGCCGCGCGCGCGAGGCGGGGGCCACCGTGTACCTCGACATGGAGCACGACGACGTGAAGGACCCGACGCTCGAGCTGCTGCGCACGCTCGGCGCCGAGTTCCCCGACGGGCCGCAGCTCGGGTGCGTGATCCAGGCGTACCGGCGGGACGCGCTCGCCGACCTGCGGGAGATGGTCGCGTGGTCGGAACGCGCGCTGGGCATGCCGCTGGCCATCCGGCTGGTGAAGGGGGCCTACTGGGACTTCGAGACGGTCGTCGCAACGGCCGAGGGCTGGCCGTCCCCCGTGTTCGCGGCGAAGGCCGACACCGACGCCAGCTACGAGCGCTGCGTGCGCTACCTGATCGAGCACGCGGGCCGGGTGCGGCCGGCCTTCGGGAGCCACAACCTGCGCAGCATCGCGTATGCGGTGGCGTACGCGCGCGCCCGGGGCCTGCCGCCGGGCGCGGTCGAGCACCAGCTCCTCTACGGGATGGCCGAGCCGATCCACGCCGCGCTCTGCCGGCTCGGCTTCCGCGTGCGCGTCTACGCGCCGGTCGGCGACCTGGTCGCCGGCATGGCGTACCTCGTCCGCCGGCTGCTCGAGAACACCTCGAACGAGTCCTTCATCCGCCATCGCTTCGCGGAGGGCCAGACGCTCGAGGCGCTGGTCGCGCCGCCGGCGGCCGCGCACCTCCCCGAGCCGGCGGACGCGGCCGAGCGCCCGGCGACCGACCCGGCGGACCCCAGCCCGTTCGCCAACGAGCCGCACGCCGAGCTGCGCCGCGCGCACGTCCGCGCGCGGCTCGAGGCCTCGGTCACGGCGGCTCCTGCGCGCCTCGGCTTCGAGGCGCCGGTCGTGATCGAGGGGCGCGCGATCCCGACCGCGGCCGCGATCGTCTCCGTCGACCCCGGACACGTGTCGACGGTCGTGTGCCGGAGCGGACGGGCCGCGCCGGCCGACGCCGTGCGCGCGCTCGAGGCGGCGGAGCGGGCGTGGCCGGCGTGGCGCGCCGCGCCGTGGGCGGCTCGCGGCGCCGTCCTCTTCCGCGCCGCGGCGCTCATGCGGCGGCGGCGCACCGAGCTGGCCGCGCTCGAGGTGTTCGAGGCCGGGAAGCCGCTCGCCGAGGCCGACGCCGACGTGTGCGAGGCGATCGACTTCTGCGAGTACTACGGCCGCGAGGCGCTCCGCCTCGGGGCCGGCGCGCCGGTCCTCTCGTTGCCGGGCGAGACCAACGTCTACCGCTACCAGCCGCGCGGCGTGGGCGTCGTCATCGCGCCGTGGAACTTCCCGCTCGCCATCCCGGCGGGCATGGCGACGGCGGCGCTGGTCACGGGGAACTGCGTCGTCCTGAAACCCGCCGAGCAGACGCCCGGCGTCGCCTTCCGCCTGGTCGAGATTCTCCTCGAGGCGGGGCTGCCGCCCGGCGCACTCGGGTTCCTCCCCGGCGTGGGCGAGGAGGTCGGGCCCGTGCTCGTCGATCATCCGGCGACGGCCTTCGTCGCCTTCACGGGCTCGAAGGCGGTCGGGCTCTCGCTGGTCGAACGGGCGGCCGTCCAGCGCCCCGGCCAGCGGCACGTGAAGCGCGTCATTGCCGAGATGGGCGGCAAGAACGCGATCGTGGTCGACGCGAACGCCGACCTCGACCAGGCGGTGCCGGCGATCGTGGCGAGCGCCTTCGCCTACGCCGGCCAGAAGTGCTCGGCCGCCGCGCGCGTGATCGCGGTCGGGCCCGTGTTCGAGGAGCTCCTCGAGCGGCTCGTCGGCGCGACGGGGATCGTCCCCGTCGGCCACGCGCGCGAGCTGCGCACGGTCGTCGGGCCGCTCATCGACGAGGACGCGCACCGCCGCGTGCGTGACTACCAGACGCTCGCCCGCACCGAGGGCGAGGTCGTCTACCAGCGCGACGAGGTGCCCGCGGGCGGCTGGTACGTCGGCCCGACGATCGTGGTGGCGCGCGACTCCCGCACGCGGATCGCGACCGAGGAGATCTTCGGCCCGCTCCTGACGGTGCTCCGCGCCGACGACTTCGAGCACGCCCTCGCGCTCGCGAACGACACGGCCTACGCGCTCACGGGCGGTCTCTTCTCCCGCTCCCCGGCGCGCATCCGCCGCGCGACCGAGGCGTTCCGCGCCGGGAACCTCTACGTGAACCGCGCCATCACCGGGGCGCGCGTCGGCCGCCAGCCCTTCGGGGGCCATGGCCTCTCGGGCGTGGGCTCGAAGGCCGGCGGCCCGGACTACCTCCTCCAGTTCGTCGAGCCGCGCACCGTGACCGAGAACACGATCCGCCAGGGGTTCGCGCCGCTCGACGAGCGCTGACGAGCGGCTCTGGTCAAGCCGCCCGGCGCTGCGCTAGTGTGCCGTCCGCGAGGTGGTTGTCGCGAGAGCGCCGAGCCGGGAGCCGAGGCGGGCAGGCGCAGCGACGACCGACGAGGCGTAGCCAAACACCCGCGGCGCGGCCGGAGGAAGGAGGGAGGAGCGAGCATGCGCGCCGCAGCCCCGGATCGGCGCTCGCAAAGCCATCTCGCGGACAGCACACCAGGAGCTGGGGGAACGAGAGGAGGGCCCGATGCCGTTCGAGTTCGTCCGTTACGAGAAGCGCAACCGGATCGCCTACGTCACGATCAACCGCCCCGAGGTGATGAACGCGCTCCACCCGCCGGCGAACGACGAGCTGTCGGCGGTGTGGGATGACTTCGCCGCCGACCCCGACACCTGGGTCGCCATCCTGACCGGCGCCGGCGAGCGGGCCTTCTCGGCCGGCAACGACCTCAAGTGGACCGCGACGCACGGCATGCCGCGCATGCCGAAGGGCGGCTTCGGCGGCATCGTCTTCCGCGACGACATCTGGAAGCCGCTCATCGCCGCGGTGAACGGCGTGGCCCTGGGCGGCGGCCTCGAGATCGCGCTCGCGTGCGACATCATCGTCGCCGCGGAGAACGCCCGCCTGGGGCTCCCCGAGCCGCGCGTCGGCCTCATGGCGGCGGCGGGCGGGGTGCACCGCCTGCCGCGCTCCGTGCCGCTCAAGATCGCGATGGGGATGATGCTGACGGGACGGCAGATCCCGGCGGCCGAGGCGCTGCGCATCGGGCTGGTCAACGAGGTCGTGCCGCCGGCGCAGTTGATGGCCGCGGCGGAGCGCTGGGCGAGCGAGATCCTCGAGTGCTCGCCGCTCTCGGTGCAGGCCTCCAAGCAGGCGGCGCTGCAGGGCCTGGCGAAGCCCCTCGCCGAGGCGATGGCGGGCGACTATCCCCTCGTGCGGAAGCTCTGGACGAGCGAGGACGTCGTCGAGGGGCCGCTCGCGTTCGCGGAGAAGCGGAAGCCGGTGTGGAAGGGGCGGTAGGCTGTTCGGGGCCAGCCCACTCTTGAGAGCAGGCGAAGGGAGAACGTAATGGCTGAGGAGCGCACGATAACCGTTTACGACTCGCAAAGCCACGAATACCACCGGGCATTTCAGGTCTTTCTCGATCACACCGACCAGAAGCTCAAGGCACAAAAATGGTTGACGGACCTCATCGATCGCTTGCCGTCCCGGCGTGTATTCATTGACGCCGGCGCCGGCAACGGAAAGGTGACCGCGTGGTTCACCGAACGGTTCGGCCGGACCATCACCATCGAGCCCAACGCCTCGTTGCGGAGCGAGCTGAGGCGGGACTGCCCGGCGGCAGAAGTGGTTCCCGAAAGAATTCTGGACGCCACGGTCGGGGCGGCAGGTGATCTGATCCTTTGCTCTCACGTGTTCTACTACATCGATGCCTCGGAATGGCTGCCGAATCTGGAACGGCTGGTCTCGTGGCTGTCTTCCAGCGGCGTTTTGGTTCTGGTGGTCCAGAACCATGACACGGATTGCATGCGTATGTTGGAGCATTTCTTCGGCAGGCGCTTCCTGCTCGCTTCATTTGCCCGCCAGTTTCAGGAGGGGTGCGGCGGGTCTTATCAGGTACTGGTCGACACCGTTCCCGCGCAAATCGAGACGGCGGATTTCGCATCGGCGTATACCATTGCCGAGTTCATGCTCAATCTCCTCCCTATTTCGGACCCGCCGGTGCGCGGGGCGCTGGAGGCGTACGTAGGAGCGCACTTCGAGCGCCCTAAAGGGTCGTTTCGATTTTCGTGCGATCAGGACTTCGTCCAGATCTGGAGACGCAGTTGACGGGGACGCTTGGTTTTCACGTCGTTGGGGCTGGACCGACGTCAATCCTTCCCGCCGAGCAACGCGCGCGCGTTCCCGTAGAGCCACCGCTCCATCACCGCCGGCCTGACCGGCAGCGCGCGGAACTCCGCCACCAGCGCCGCCAGCGGTCGCTGGAGGAGGAACGAGCCCGAGCCGTAGAGCACCTTCTCCGCGATCGTCGTCTGCCCGAAGCGGAGCAGCGGCTCCCAGCCCGTGCCCGGCTCGGCCAGGTACCTGGGGCGGTGCGCGGCCAGCTCCAGGTAGACGTTCTCGTACTTCCAGGCGAGGAGACACGCCTCCAGCACCCAGGGGTAGCCGCCGTGGCTCATGATGATGCGGAGCTCCGGGAAGTCGCGCGCCACGGGATCGAGGTGGCGCGGGTGGCCGAGGTCGTTCACGGCGACGGAGGTCCAGTTGGCCGAGGTGTGGATGCTGAGCGGGACGCCGAGCTCCACGCACTTCGCGTAGAACGGGTAGTAGTGCCTATCGTCGGCAGGCAGGCCGATCATGAAGGGCCGCAGCGAGAGACCGCGGAAGCCGCGCTCGCGCACCCAGTGCTCGAGCTCGCCGAGCGCCGTCGGGCCCTTCATGATGTCCACGCCGGCGAACGGGATGAAGCGATCCGGATGGCGCTCGGCGATCGGTGCGACCAGCGCGTTCGGGACGAACGTCTTGCCCGCGGTTGAGAGCTCGTCGAAGCCGGTGATCAGCGTGCGCGTGATGCCTGCGGCGTCGAGGGCCGCGACGATGTCGGAGAGAGGCCGCGCCATCGCCGGCGCCCCGGCACGGAGGGCGTCCTCGGACGGCCGCTGCTTCCAGAAGACACGCAGGTAGCCGAGCATCGCCTCGGGGAAGTTCTCCGCGACGTGCGCCATGACCTCCGGCACGGGAAGGATGGGAGCCCACATGTCGATGACGGGGGTCGGCATCTAGGAGTCCGTCCGGGTAATCATGGCGGCTGCGGCGAACGATCCGGGGGCTGCGAGCGGCGTGCTCGCTCCTCCCTCCTGCGGCGTGCCTTCAGGCACGCCTCGTCGGTCGTCGCTGCGCTTGCCGCTCTCGCTCCCCGGCTCGTTCGCCTCGCTCACCATGATTACCCGGACGGACTCCTAGCGCTCGAGCAGCGCCTTCATGCGCGCCATCTCCTCGACCGTGTCGCGCGCGAGCCAGTCGCGGAGGAAGGGCTCCACGACCCAGGCGAGGGGCGGCCGCAGGGAGACGGCTTCGCGATGGTGGACGCGCGCCCCATCCGCCGTCTCCTCGCAGGTGAAGAGTCCGTCGAACCGATAGAGGACGCCGGGCCAGAGCGAGGGCGTGCTCCAGAAGTGGAGCCGCGACCACGGCTCCAGCTCCCAGCAGACGGTCTCGGCCGGGCCCGGGAGACCGCGCACCCGGCCCGCGTAGCGCGCCCGGCCCCGGTTACCGTCGCGCTCGACGAAGTGGACGCGGCCGATCTTGGTGTCGGCCTCGCGGTAGCGTTCGAGGTCGAGGACGAACTCGAGGATGTCGCGCGGGGATCTCCGGATGAGCGCCTTCCCCTCGCCGACGATCACCGCGCTACTCGCCCCGGGCGCGCGAGAGGTACTCGCCGGTCTCCGTGTCGACCCGGATCACGTCGCCCTCGCCGATGAAGTTGGGCACCTGCACCACCAGGCCGGTCTCGGTCGTGGCGGGCTTGAGGACGTTCGTGACGGTCGCGCTCTTGAGCCCCGGGGCGGTCTCCACGACCTTCAGGTCGATCGTCTTGGGCAGGCTCACGCCCATCGGCCTCCCCTCGTGGAGCTCGACCTGGATGCGGGAGTTCGGGATCAGGAACCTGACCGCGTTGCCGAGGAGGTCGGCCTCCAGCGCGATCTGCTCGAAGTTCTCCGTGTTCATGAAGTGGTACTGGCCGTCGCTCTCGTAGAGGTACTCCATCTCGTGCTGCTCGAGCGTCACGCGCTCGGCCTTGTCCTCGGAGCGGAAGCGGTACTCGGTCTGCGTCCCGCTGCGCAGGTTGCGGAGCTTGGTCTGCACCATGCCGCGCCAGTTGCCGGGCGTCACGTGGACGACGTTCATCACGCGCCAGAGGTCGCTCTGGTGCTGGATGATCATGCCCACGCGGAGCTGCGTGGCGGGGATAAGCATCGGGATGGGTCCTCCTGGGGGAGCCGCGAGACGAAGGTTTCCCTCTAGCACCGGGGCTCGCATCCCGCCAACCCCGGTCTCCGTCTACGACCGGGCATCGCCGTGTCCACCCGAGCGGACGTGGCGCCGCCGGCCGGCGGGTGTGAACGGCCGTACCTGGCCCGACGCCCTCCGGAACGGCCGTTCCTGCTGCACCGGCGCCCCGTCGACGTGCGCTCGGGCACGGCGCTTGCTTCGCGCTTAGCGCATGAACCCGGCAGTCGCTCCCCGCGCCCTGCTCCCGGCGCTGGTCACGCGGGCCCTCGCGGGCGGCGGCCTTCACTTCGCGTGCTCGCTGTTGCTCTCCCCGTTCGCCGCCCTCGCTTCCGCGGACGCGACCTGGCTCCCGTCCGAGACGGACTTCGACACGGAGGCACCCCAGCCGACGCCGGTCGTGCTCGTGCACGGGCTTTTCAGCCGCCCGGGCCACTTCCGCTTCCTCCACCGTTTCCTCGTCGTACGGGGCTTCCAGAACTTCGCGGCCTTCTCGTACGCGCCGCGGGTGGATCACGAGCAGCTGGCGGGGCGGCTCGGGCGCATGATCGAGGCGGTCTGCGAGGTGACCGGCGCAGCCGCGGTCGACGTCGTCGGGCACAGCCTGGGCGGCCTCGTCGCCCGCCACCTGCTCGAGCAGGGCGAGGGCGCGCACGTTCGCCGTCTGGTCACGCTCGGCGCCCCGTACCTGACGGACTCCCTGCCGGAGCGCGAGTCCGCGATCTTCGGCGCCGCCGACGTCATCACCCCGCCCCCGCGTCACCTGCGCGGCCGGAGCGTGATCGTGGCTGGCTGCGGGCACCTCGGCCTCCTCTACCGGGCGGCCGCGCTCGGCCACGTGGCTGCGTTCCTCGCCGAGCCGCGGCCGGAGGCGGCGCGCGCGCTCAGGGCGGCGTAGCCCGGGCGCCCGCAGCTGCTCAGTGCATCTGCTCGGCCGCGGCCACCGGCCCGAAGATGGGCGAGCCGTGGTGATGGACGAGGAGCCAGCGCCCGTCGCGGCGCTCGAAGATGTTCGTCGCCTCGACCTGCGCCTCGACCTTGCCGTCGCGGTGGCGGCTCTCGATGTTCTCGGTGAGGACCACCCAGGCGAGGCCGCCGCACACCTCGACCTGCACGTGGGTGAGCGCGAAGCGCATCTCGAACGTGCCCGAGAAGATGCGCTCCCAGCTCTCCATCACGGGACCCCAGCCGACGAGGGGACCCCAGCCCGGGTGGACGCACTTGATGTACGGCGCGCGGAGCCAGACCTCCTCCATGCGCCGGAGGTCGAGGCTCTCGAAGGCGCGGTAGAAGGCCGCGTTGGCCTCGAGGACGGCGTCGCGGTCGGTCATGACGGCTTGGGGGCCATGACCACCAGCAGCGCGAGCTGCTCCGGCCCCGGGTTGCGGACCGCGTGCTCGTCGCCCGCGGGCGCGCACACGAGGTCGCCCGGGCCCACCTCCCGCTCCTCGTTGCCCACGCGGATGCGCCCCCTGCCCGAGAGGACGTAGTAGATCTTGTCGCCGACGGCGTGACGGTGTCCTGCCTGCTCCTGGCCCGACTCGAGGCAGTAGGCGTCGCAGAAGAGGTTCGGCGTGTCGACCAGGCCGACCTTCTTCATCTTCTCGGCCGAGAACGCCAGCAGCGAGGGCACGTGGCGGAAGCGGTCCATCGGGCCTCCTATCTCGAGCGCGCGAGCTCGGCGGCGAGGCGCTCGGCCGCGCGCGCGACGCGCGCCTCGGCCTCGGCCCGCGTGGCGGCGCGCGCGGTCAGGCGGACGCGGAGGTCGCAGTCGGGGGCGAAGACGGTGGCGAGGGACTTGAGGTGCACGCCGGGCACGGCCTGCATGACCCGCTCGACCGCGAGGGTGATGAGGGACTCGTCGCCCGAGCCGGAGGCGACCTCGCGCTCGGCGACGTGGGCCGGGGGGCCGAGGCGCTCGCGCAGGCGGGGCAGGGCGGCGTCGAAGACGGCGCGCATCTCGGCTGGCACGCCAGGCAGGGCGAGGAGCGCTTGCGCGCCGTCGGAGAGGAAGACGCCCGGCGCGGTGCCGACCGCGTTGTCGATGGGCTCGGCACCTTCGGGGAGGCAAGCCATCTTCCGGCGTGGCGGCGTGAGCGCGGCGCCGGCGACGGCGCTGGCGGCGGCGAGCTCGGCGTAGCGCCGGGCGACGAAGTCGAGGGCGGCACCGTGCTCGACGAGGCGCCGGCCGAAGGCCGCCGCGACGCCCGCGAGCGTGCGGTCATCGAGCGTCGGCCCGAGCCCGCCGGTCGTGATCACCAGGCCCGTGCCTCGCTCGCGCGCGCCCGCGATCTCACGCGCGATCGCCGCCGGATCGTCGTCGACCGCGACGACGCGGGTGACGGCTGCACCCAGGTCGGTCAGCCTTGCGGCGATCCACGCCGAGTTGGTATCGACCGTGCGGCCGGTGAGCAGTTCGCGGCCGACGGCCACGATCTCCGTGGGAGTGCCGGACTCGGGCGACATGCGGCGGCAGGTGGCGGCCCTGGCGCGCGACCGCGTGTCGGGTGCGACGGCCCTCGCCCGGCGCGCGGCGCGCCTTCTCCGCTCGGCCGCGCGCGATGATGGCAGGGGCTTCGCGCGATGGCAACAGGATCTGCGCGTGCTCGGCGAGACGCTCGTGGCGGCCCAGCCGGCCATGGGCTCGGTGCTGACGGTGGTGGACCTGGCGCTGAGCGAGGTCGCCCGCGCGCAGACGGTGCGAGCGGGGGCACGCGCCGTGCAGCGGGCGATGGAACGCTACGTGCGCCGGCAGGTGACGGCGGTCGAGCGCGCCGCTCGCCGGCTGCCGGGGGTCCTGCCGGGGCGGGCGGTGGTCCTCACTCTGTCGTCATCGGAGGTCGTCTACCGGGCGCTCCTCGCCGCACGGCGGCGAGGACGGCTGGCGAGGGTCGTGGTGGCGGAGAGCCGGCCGGGACGGGAGGGAGAGGCGCTGGCGCGCCGGCTCGCGGCGCGCGGCGTTCCGGTGACGGTCATCGTGGATGCGCTCGCGCCGACGGTGGTGGGCGAGGTCGATGCGGTGGTCGTCGGCGCGGACGCCGTGACCGCCACCGCGGTCTGGCACAAGTGCGGAACGTTCGGCCTCGCGCTGGCGGCGCGCGCGACCCGCCGGCCGCTGCTCGTCGTCACGAGCACAGACCGCCTGCTCGGTGGCTCGCTCGCGGGCCGCCTTCGGCTGCCGGGGACCGAGCCGCGTCACATCTCGACAGGGCGGCGGAAGCCCGTGCACGCGCTCGACCGTCTCTTCGAGGCGACGCCGCTTCGCCTCGTAGCGGCGGTGCTGACCGACGCCGGCACGATGGCGCCAGAGACGGTGCGGAGGAGACTGCGTGCCCGGAAGGCGGGCCGCGGGCGGCCCGTCGAGGCCGGGAGCAGGCGATCCGCCGTTTCCTTTACTTCACCTCGGCTTGATACTAAACGCGGCGTGCGCCACGCCGCTAGCCGCTAGCGGCGCTTCGGTCGGACCAGGGAGGAAGCCCATGCGGAGGATGTACGTGCTCGCGATCGCCGTGCTCGCCAGCGCCTGCACGGCAACCGTCGACAAGCAGTCGGTGAAGGCGACGCAGACGGCCCCGGAATCGACACAGGTCGAGGTCGTCCGCCTCCCCTACGACCCGTCTCTCCCGTACTACGTGGTGACGGTGGAGCCGCTCAGCTTCGACGCTGGCGGCGAGGGCGGCGGGTCGGCTCCGCCGGTTCCGGGGCGCCGGTACGGATGGGGGCCCTGGGGCTGGGGCCTCCTGCCCGAGGGGCCGCAGGCGCGGCCCTACAACCCGCCGCCGCAGGGCGCGTCGGCCGGCATGGGGGCGGCGATCGCGTCGCAGCTCGTCACCGCCCTCAGCAACGCCGGCAACGTGCGCATCATCGACTACGACTACTACTTCGAGAACAGGAACAAGTCGGCCAACCTGGTGAGGAAGAGCCAGCGTGAGGTCGGGCCGTTCCTGATCCGCGGCTCGGTCACGGAGTTCAACGAGGTGGCCGAGGCGACCGGGTCCAGCACCGGAGGCTCGCTCGGCGCGCTGGGGGCGGCGCTCGGCGTGGCCGGCGCGATCGCAGGCAACAGGCCCGCCGCCGTCACGGGCGCCGGGGTTGCCATCGCCAACCCGACGCTCGAGAACACGAAGGCGCGGCGCACGGGATCGGTGGCGATGGACCTCAAGATCGTCACCCCCGGCACCGGGCGGCTCGTCGGCAGCGTGGTCGCGAACGGGAGCTTCACGAGCGAGTCGGCGGCGAGCGGCTTCTCGCTCTTCGGCTTCGGCAAGGCGAGCAACGCGTTCGCGGCGAGCGCCCTGGGCCAGGCCAACCGCGCCGCCATGAACTCCGCGACGACGCAGATCGTCGATCGCCTGCGCATCGTGCGCTAGTGTGGGTGGGCCGATGGCCCGTGACCGCTCCGAGCCCGTCAGCGCCCCAACCGCACTCCGACCCACACCGTCCACGCCGCGAGCGCGACGCCCACCCACGCCGCCCGCCGCATGCGCCGGATCATTCCCGCCTGCTTCCCGGGTTCGACCGGCAGCTGTCCCAGCTCCGCGCGCACGAGCCGGTGCGCGAGGCCGAAGGAGAAGTACGTTGCCACGTTGATCAGCACGAACGTCAGCGACAGCTTCCCCACGAGCGGCCACAAGAGTCGCCCGAACTCCCTCCCCAGCATCGCCTTCATGTCCGTCAGCCCCGACGCGCCCGAGATGACGAGCACGCCGAGCGCGCCGACGGAGAGCACGTTGTAGGGCCGGAGCCCGCGCGCCAACAGCCGGCGTTGCAGCGCGGGATCCTCGACCGTCTCCATCGCGGGTAGGAAGACGAGCGCGACGGCGAGCGTCGCGCCCAGGTACACGGCGACCGCCACCAGGTGGACCCACCGCGTGACCGAATCCATGGCCCGCGCCCCGCTAGCCCGCGCCCTCGCCGAATGCAACCGGCTTTGACACGCCGGAAGTCGCCGGATAGACGAACGATCAATGGCCAAGCCCATTCTCCCACCGAAGCCGCGCCTCGCCACCTCCGGCGAGGAGGCGCTGCTCGGCGACGCCGTCGTGCTGACCCGGCTCGACAAGGCGATCGGCTGGGCGCGCAAGTACTCGATCTTCCCGTACCCCTTCGCGACCGCGTGCTGCGCGATGGAGTACATGTCGCTCTCGATGTCGCCCTACGACATCGACCGCTTCGGCGCGCTCCTGCCGCGCTTCACGCCGCGCCAGGCCGATCTCGTCATGGTGATCGGCACGGTCACGATGCGGCAGGCGCCCATCCTGAAGCGCGTCTACGAGCAGGTGGCCGAGCCCAAGTGGGTGATGGCCTTCGGCGCCTGCGCCTCGACGGGCGGCTTCTACGACAACTACACGACGCTGCCGGGCATCGACATGATCATCCCGGTCGACGTCTACGTGCCCGGCTGCCCGCCGCGGCCCGAGGGCGTGCTCGACGGGCTCATGGCGCTGCAGCGGAAGATCCAGCGCTCCAAGCATACGCCGGATCGGGTCGCGGCGGCTGCCCGCTAGGACGGCCTCCTAGTGCCCGAGCACCTCCTCCTCCGCTGCCGGGACATCCCGGACCTCCGCCAGCTGGACGTGTATATCCAGCACGGCGGCTACGAGGCGACCCGCAAGGCGCTCACGACCTCCACGCCCGAGCGGCTGGTCGAGATGGTGAAGGCCTCGAACCTCCGCGGGCGGGGCGGGGCCGGCTTCCCGACCGGCATGAAGTGGAGCTTCCTGCCGAAGCAGACCGAGAAGCCCGTCTACCTCGCCGTCAACGCCGACGAGAGCGAGCCCGGCACCTTCAAGGACCGCGAGCTCATCGAGGACGACCCGCACCAGCTCCTCGAAGGCATCATCATCACGTCGTACGCGATCCGCTGCCACACCGCCTACATCTACATTCGCGGCGAGTTCGCGCACGGCGCGCGCGTGCTCGAGGACGCGATCGCCGAGGCGCGCGCCCGGGGCTTCCTTGGCAAGAACCTGCTCGGCACCGGCTTCGACCTCGACGTCTGGGTCCACCGTGGCGCCGGCGCCTACATCTGCGGCGAGGAGACGGGCCTCATCGAGTCGCTCGAGGGCAAGCGCGGCTACCCGCGCATCAAGCCGCCCTTCCCGGCCACGCACGGCCTCTTCGGCTGCCCGACCATCGTCAACAACGTCGAGACGCTCGCCTGCGTGCCGCACATCGTGCTGCGCGGCGCGGACTGGTTCCGCTCGATCGGCCCCGAGAAGAGCCCGGGGCCGAAGCTCTTCTGCGTCTCGGGCCACGTCGTCCGGCCGGGCACCTACGAGCTGCCGATGGGGACGCCGCTGCGCGAGATCGTCTACACGCACGCCGGCGGCATCCCGAACGGCCGCAAGCTGAAGGCCGTCATCCCGGGCGGCGCCTCGATGCCTGTCTTCACGCCCGAGGAGATCGACGTGCCGATGGACATGGACTCGGTCCAGAAGGCGGGCTCGTTCCTCGGCTCCGCCGGCATCATGGTGATGGACGACAGCGTCTGCATGGTGTGGGCGCTCATGGTCCTCGAGCGCTTCTTCCACCACGAGTCGTGCGGCCAGTGCACGCCCTGCCGGGAAGGCACGGGATGGATTCACCGCGTGCTCGTCGGCCTCGAGGAGGGGCAGGCCGCGCCGCGCGACGTCGACCTCCTCCTCAACATCGCCGGCAACATGCTGGGTACCACCATCTGCGCCCTCTCCGACGCCGCCGCCATGCCGGCGCGCGCCTTCGTCACCAAGTATCGCGCCGAGTTCGAGCAGCACGCCGCGCTCGGCCGCTGCCCGCTGCGCTCCGAGGAGCCCGGACGTTCAGGCTCCTTCGCTCGCGCTCATGCAGCATCTTTCGCTCGCGCTCATGCCCACGGTTGAGATCGACGGCCGGCGGATCGAGGTCGAGGACGGCACCACGGTCATCCGCGCCGCCGAGCGCCTCGGCATCGAGATCCCGCACTACTGCTGGCACCCCGGCCTCTCCATCGCCGGCAACTGCCGCATGTGCCTGGTCGAGATCGAGAAGATGCCGAAGCTCCAGATCGCCTGCAACACGCGCGTGACCGGCGGAATGGTCGTGCACACGACGAGCGAGAAGACGAAGGCGGCGCAGCACGCCGTCCTCGAGTTCCTCTTGATCAACCACCCGATCGACTGCCCGGTGTGCGACCAGGCGGGCGAGTGCAAGCTGCAGGAGTACTACATGGACTACGACCGGCAGCCGAGTCGCGTGCCGCTGCCGGCCAAGGTGCGCAAGCGCAAGGCGAAGCCGATCGGCCCGCTCGTCATCCTCGACCAGGAGCGCTGCGTGATGTGCTCGCGCTGCGTGCGCTTCCTGGACGAGGTGACGCGCACCAGCGAGCTCGCCTTCTACCAGCGCGGCGATCACGTCGAGCTCGACCTCGCGCCGGGGAAGACGCTCGACAACCCGTACTCCGCCAACGTCATCGACATCTGCCCGGTCGGCGCGCTCACCAGCCGCGACTTCCGCTTCCGGGCCCGCGTCTGGTACCTCGAGCGCACCGAGTCGGTGTGCGGGGCGTGCGCCAACGGCTGCAACATCCAGATCTACCACCGCGAGGGCACCATCTACCGCTTCCAGCCGCGCGAGAACGATGCCGTGAACCAGTACTGGATGTGCGACGCGGGGCGGATGAGCTACCGCGACCTCCAGGGTGAGGGCCGACTCCTGCAGCCTCTGGTGCGCGGCGCAGACGAGTTCGTGCCGGCGATGTGGGAGAGCGCGCTCGGCGCGGTGGCGGCGCGCCTCCGCGAGGGCGGGGCCGGCATCGTGGTCTCGGCGCAGGCGTCGAACGAGGAGGTCTACCTGCTCCGCCGCATCGCCGCGGCCGTGAGCGCCCGTGTCGCCGGTATCTCCTGGTCGCCGCCCGGCGCCTTCCACGACGACTTCCTCGTCAAGGCCGACAAGAACCCGAACACGCAGGGCCTCCGTCTCCAAGGCCTCGCGCCGGGCGGCGCGGTCGACGAGATGCTGAGCGCGGCGGATCTCCGCACGCTGGTCCTCCACCGCGCGGACCTCGCCAGCTGGCGGGGCGCGGGCGCCGCGCTCGAGCGCGTGCCGTACCTGGTCGTGCTCGACACGGATATCCGCGAGACGGCCGAGTATGCCAACGTCGTGCTCCCCATCGGCACCTACGCCGAGAGCGACGGCACCTTCACGAACCACGCCGGGCGGGTGCAGCGCTTCCGGGCGGCGGTGAAGCCGCCGGGCGATGCGCGGCCGGGGTGGGAGGCGCTCGCCGCGCTACTCGCCGCCCTCGACGGAGGCGGTCGCTTCGAGAGCGCGGAGGCGGTCTTCGCGGCGCTGGCCGCGGAGTGCCCGCCGTTCGCGGGCCTCGGTTACGACGCGCTGGGCACGCAGGGACGACCGGCGGCCGGGTGATGAGTCACCGACCGCGTCTGGTCGCTGGACGACGTGATCACGCTCTTGGACGGCGAGGGGCAGCGAGCTGCGGCGTAGCGATGCCACAAGGAGCCGATGATGATGGAAACAAAACGGTGTCGTGATTGCGGCGTGCATCTGTGGCGGGTCCACCAAGAGCGGAAGGGGCCCGCCTGGCTCTCCGGCGTGCGCATCTGGAGGGAATCGAAGCGATGGCGGCGCAACTCGAAGTCGACCGGACTGCTGTCCTTTCTGCTGGTGTTGAGCACGCTTCTCGCGGCCGCGTCGCCGGTGGCAGCCATCAGCATCGTGCCTAGTAAGCCCCGTGACCGCCTCATCGGAGAAGCGCGCTATCCGACGCCTTCCGACGGCAAATTCCTCAACTTTCGACTGGTGTTGGATTGGTCGCCAGGCTCCAACACGCTCACCGGTCGTTTTTCTTGCCAGCCTCGACGTGGCCTCGGCATGTTCACGGGGGATTGCCCTGTATCGCGTGGTCCGCTCATCGGAACACTTAGAAGCCAGCTTGGCGAGGCTGGCGATACGCCCTCCTTTTACCGGGTCGCCTTTAGCGTGTCGGGAAATGGCGGCACCTGCGACTTCTCCGCATTCGCCCCCCATCTGCAATTCAGCGAACCACGGATGTATACCTTGGATGGCGCCTATCAGTGCTCCGACGGTGCGGGCACGACGACCCAGACGGGAGTTTTCTCCGCGCTTCTCCACCACCGGTGACACGCGCCCGGCAGCCGCTCCAGGCATCGCCGCGGCGCGCTGGCGGTCTCAGCGGCCTGCTTGGGCGCCGCGCTGGTGAGGGGATACTGCGCCGAGCTGGG
>VBKJ01000158.1 GCA_005879795.1 Deltaproteobacteria bacterium | reverse complement strand
CGATCTCCCGCTCTCGACCTACACGCAGTGGTACTGGAAGATCGACCTCCACAACCTGCTCCACTTCCTCTCCCTGCGCGTCGATCCGCATGCGCAGCACGAGATCCGCGCCTACGCGCGCGTCATGGCAGGCATGCTGAAACGCGTCGCGCCGTTCAGCTTCGAGGCGTGGCTCGACTACGAGTACGGCGGCGCGCACCTCTCGCGCGGCGAGCTCGCGGCGCTCCGCCGGCTGATCGAGGTCCGCGGCCGCGACCTCGAGGCCCGGCGCGACGGCCACGTGACCGCGCAGGACCTCGCCGGCCTCGGCCTCTCTAGGCGCGAGGTCGAGGAGCTCCTCGCGAAGCTCGCCGCGCCGCCCCCCGCCGACTTCGAGCTCGACCTCTCGACGGCGCGCCCGGCCGAGCACTTCGCGCGTGTGATGGAGGCGGCGGTCCCGCGCGTCGACCGGAAGTGACCCCGCCGGCCCTCGGCCGCGGCGTGCGCCTCTTCAATCGCGGCCGCTACCTGCGCGCGCAGGAGGCGTGGGAGGAGGCGTGGCGGGCGGCGCCGGCCGAGGAGCGCGCCTTCCTGGAAGCCCTCGTGCAGCTCGCCGCCGCGCTCCACCTGCGCACCCGCCGGGGCGCCACACGCGGTGCCGTCCACCTCCTCGCGCAGGCGCTGATCACGCTCGAGGACTACCGCCCCGCCGCGCACGGCATCGACGTCGAGGCCCTGGTCACCGACTTCACGGCCTACCTCGACTGGGTGAAGGCCGTCGACCGCCCGCACCGCGTGCTCGATCGCCTTCGCATCCCGCGGCTCCGCTGAGCTTGCCGGCGGCGGGGCGGTTGTGCGACGAAGGGTCGTGCGTCCCCTCGCCCTCGCCGTGGTCCTCCTGCCCGCCCTCGCGCACGCCGTCGGCCCGACCGTCGCCTTCACGCTGCCCGCGCTGCACGCGACGCCGTCGGCCTTCGGCTCGCTCCCGTTCCCCTGCGACCTCTACTTCGACGGCGGCACGCCCGGCGGCGGCGACGGGACGCTCCTCGACGCGGGCGCCTCGATCGGCCTCGGCGTCGACGTGGCGCGGGCCAACACCGCCGCGATCGAGGACGCGCTCGACCTGCTCGACGGCTTCGGCACGACGAGTGCCGTCTACTTCTTCCTGAGCGGCCCCCTCGACGCGGCGAGCCTGCCCGCGTCGCCGGTGCTCGCGCCCGCGCTCACGGATGCCGCCTTCTGCGCCGAGGCGGCGACCGCGGCGCCCGTGCCGATCGCGCTCAAGTTCGACGTCGACACGCGCATCCCGAACGTGCTCGGGGTCCTGCCCCTCCCGGGGCGCCCGCTCAAACCGAAGACCACCTATACCTGTGTCGTGCGCCGCGCCGTCACCGGCGGGGGAGAGCCGCTGGAGGCGTCGGCGGACTGGGTCGCCGTGCGCGACGGCACGAGCGCCAGCGCCGACGCGGACGCGATCTTCGACCCCGTGGTGGCGACGCTCGCGGCGCACGGCGTCGCCGCAACGGACATCGCCGGCATGACCGTGTTCACGACCCAGTCGACCACGGACGACCTGGTCGAGATCCGCGACCTCGTCCTGCCCGGCCTGCCCACCCCGACGGCAGACCTGACGAGCCGCCCGGAGCTGGTCTTCCAGGGCGCCCGCCTGGACGCGCTCATGGGCTCGTCGCCGCACGCGCACCTGGCCGCGGTCGCGACCGGTTTCTACGACAGCGCGCGCTTCCAGACCCACGACCCGAACGGCGACGGGCCGCTCGGCGACCTGCCGCTTCCACCCTCGTTCGTCGACTGCGCCCCGAGCGCGCCCTGCGAGACGACCGACGAGCGCTTCACGCGCGACGCGGGCGGCGCTCCGATCGTGATCGACGTGCCGAAGATCCCGTTCACGGTGACCATCCCGAGCGGGACGCCGCCGTCCGGCGGCTGGCCGATCATCATCCAGCAGCACGGCCTCGGTGGGCAGCGCGACACGGTGGTCGGCCTCGCGGAGGCGGACGCCGCGCGCGGCTTCGCCTCGATCGGCATCGACGCGGCCCAGCACGGCTACCGGCTGTTCGCCTGCGGCCCATCCGCGCCGTGCTCCCAGGACACGCGCAACAACGTGGGCGGCACGGCGGCCCCCGACGGCTTCGCGGACGGCAGCTTCGCGGGCTTCAGCGTGAGCTTCCTCGCCGAGAACCTGGGCTTCTTCCAGGCCTTCCACAACTTCCTCGGCATCCGTGACAACTTCCGCCAGACCTACGCGGACCTGCTCTCGCTCGTGCGCCTGATCCAGGGCCACTCGATCGACGCCGCGCTCGGCACGCCGCTCGACGACGGCCGCATCTTCTACATGGGCCACTCGCTCGGCGGCCTGATGGGCTCGGGCTTCATCCCGATCGACAGGAGCGTGCGCGCCGCGCTGCTCAACGCCACCGGCGGCGGCCTCTCGACCCAGCTCTTCCTCAACTCCTCGATCGGCGCCGCCGCGTCCACGCTGGTGAACGGCATCCTCGGCCTCGACCCGGCGAACCTGGAGGACCAGTTCGCGCTCTCGCCCAACCTGACCCAGACCATCTTGGACCCGGCGGACGGCCTGAATTCGGCCGCACTCCTCCTCCAGCCGGTGCCGCACAACGTGATCCAGGTGGAGGACTTCGGCGACGAGGTCGTGCCGAACCAGGCGAACGAGGTGCTCGCGGTCGCGGCGGGGCTCCAGATCTTCGACCCGTTCGTGCAGAACCTGCACCTGAACCCGCTCGCGCTGGCCGTCCCGCCGACAGCCAACATGATCCGCGGCAACGCCGCGGGCGGCGCGGCGACGGCGGCGCTCCTCCAGAACGGCCCGGCGACGCACGCGCGGAGCGTCCTCACCGCCCCGGACACGCTCACCTTCGTGCCCGAGTTCGCGCACGCGGACGACTTCCTGCGCACGGGGGACGCCTTCCCGACGCTCACGCGCCCGATCCGCGTGCCCAACGCGGGCATCCTCGACGCGGTGCTCGACTGGTTCGGCGACGTCGCCGCGAACGGCGCGCCAGGGACGTTCCGCCTGAACGTGGTGCCGAACTTCAACCCGGTGGAGAACCTGGAAGCGCCGGCCGGGGCGTCGACACTGCGTTTCTTCGCGCGCACGGTGGATGCCGGCGGCGCGCTCGCTCTCTCCGAACCGACCCCCGACGTGACGGTCGACTTCGAGACCAACCTGGTCGCCTCGCGCGTCACGGCGGCGCGGACGATGCTCGGCAGCGCACCGAATGTGGCCGACGTCGACGTACCGCCGGGGCCGTTCAGCACGGTCGGCACGCCGGGCATCCTGCCCTTCTTCGTGACCCTGCAGCGGGCCGTGCCGGGGACCTTCAGCGCGGGCGTGACGATCGCGTACACCGAGGCGGAACGCGACCTGGCCGGTCTCCCGGCCGAGTCCTCGCCGGACCTGACGGCCGAGTCCGAGCTGGTCGTGGCGGAGTTCACGCCCGGGACCTGCGCGGCGGGCGGCGTGACCTGCGCCGAGGACGCCGACTGCGGCGCTCAGGGGCCCTGCGCGGGAGCGAGCTACACGGCGCTCCCGACCACCGTCGACACGACGGCGCACACCGCCACGGCGAGCGGCGTGTCCAGCTTCTCCACCTTCGCCGTGCTGCACCCCGGCGTCCTCGACGGCGGGCGCGTGGCGCCCCTGGTGGTCGGCGTCGGCCGGCCGCGCGTGGAGTGCCGCCTCGCCTGGGAGGTGATCGACCCGCGCGGCCTCCGCGCGGAGGCCGGCATCAAGCCCTTCGTCGCGTGCGCGGACGGCGACCCGACGTGCGACGGCGACCGCACGGCCGACGGCACCTGCACCTTCCGGGTCGCGCCCTGCTTCGGCATGACGAGCCCGCGCTGCAAGGGCAAGGCCGGCAGGACCAGGGCGTTCGCGGTGCGCGCACGCTTCGGGGGCGCAAGCGGTGCGCTCGAGAAGGCGAACATCGAGGCGCTCGTCGCGAGCGCCGTCGCGCTCGGCGGCAGGGCGGTGGGAGGGCGCGGCCCGGTGCGCTTCGAGCCAGCCCTCGCCGGGGGCGTCTGCGCGCCCTTCGCCGACATCAAGGTGCCCGTCGACCGAAGCCGGATGGAACTCCTGCGCGCCGCGACGGCCGGAGCGCGCGCCGCCGACCGGGACAAGCTGGGTCTCCAATGCCTCCCCACCCCATGACCCTCGACGACGTCCGCCACGGCCTGCGCGCCGCCCGCTACATCACCACCCCGCGCGTCGAGACCGCGCTCTTCCTCGCGCTCGCGCTCGAGAAGCCGCTGCTCGCCGAGGGTCCGGCGGGCGCGGGCAAGACCGAGCTCGGCAAGGTGCTGGCCGAGATGCTCGCGACGGACCTCGTCCGCCTCCAGTGCTACGAGGGCCTGGACGAGGCGCGCGCCCTCTTTGAGTGGAACTACCAGAAGCAGCTGCTGCGCATCCAGGCCGACCGGGCCGAGGGCCTCACCTGGGAGAACCTCTCGAGCCACATCTTCTCCGCCGAGTTCCTGCTCGAGCGCCCGCTCCTGCGCGCGATCGCGGCGGCGAAGAAGGTCGTCCTGCTGATCGACGAGGTGGACAAGGCCGACCCGGAGTTCGAGGCGTTCCTGCTCGAGGTGCTGAGCGACTTCCAGGTGAGCGTGCCCGAGCTGGGGACGATCCGCGCGCGGCACCGGCCCGTCGTCGTCCTCACCTCGAACCGCACGCGCGAGCTCTCCGAGGCGCTCGTCCGCCGCTGCCTGCACCTCTACGTGGACTTCCCCGGGCCCGAGAAGGAGGCCGAGATCGTAGCGCTCAAGGTGCCCGACCTGGACGAGAAGCTGCGCGCGCAGGTGGCGCGCTTCGTGGCCGGGCTCCGCAAGCTCGAGCTGCGCAAGGCGCCGTCGATCGCCGAGACGCTCGACTGGGCGCGCGGCCTGTGCGCGCTCGGCGTGCGCGAGCTCGACCCGGCGACCGTGCGGCGGACGCTGTCGCTGGTCGTGAAGCACGAGGAGGACCTGCGCAAGGCGGAGGGCAAGGTGGGCGCGCTGCTCGCTGGGCGGTGATGCGCCGTCCGCGGTACGCGGCTGTCATCCGCGACCCGCGGGGCGTCGAGAACTCGGCGCGGATGCGCTGGCACCTGGCTTGCACTCCGCGCTTCCGGGCGCCATGTCGACGAAACGTCTGCACCAGCTCTTCCTCCTGAATCTCTGCCTGCAGATCTTCGACGGCGTCGCCACCTACGAGGGCCTGCACCACCAGTGGTCCGAGGGCAACCCGATCCTGCTCTCGTGGATGCCGTTCATCGGCACCGGCGCCACGCTCCTCCTCTTCAAGGCCAAGGCGTGCGGGTTCCTCGTCATCCTCCGCCGGCTCGGCCACGAGCCGTTCGTGTACGAGTCGCTGGTCATGCTGGCCACGGTGTACACGTTCTTCTCCTTCATCCCGTGGATGCTCCGGCTCCTGTCGCTCCTCTTCGCGTAAGCGGCTAGCATCCGGGGATGCGGGCGCGCATCCTCGATTTCGTCCAGACGCTGCGCGCGCGGGGCGGGGTCGACGTGTCGGTCGCCGAGTCGCTCGACGCGCTGGTGGCCGTCGCCGCGGTGGGGGTCGAGCGCGAGGCGATGCGCGAGGCGCTGGCCGCGGCGCTCGTCAAGCACGAGGCGGACCGGCCGGCCTTCGACCGCCTCTTCGACGAGGCGTTCCCGCTGGCCGGGGGCGCCGAGGAGGGCCGACGGCGCCGCCGCGGGCGCGGTGCGGGCGGGGGCACGGTGCCGGCCGGCACGGGGCGCGGAGCCGGGGAGAACGGGCGGTCGCGGGCGCGCGAGGAGACGGCGGAGCAGGCGGAGCACACCGAGCGCACGGGACGGCGCGACGGGTGGAGCGCCCGGGGCGAGGTGCGCGGCGCCGCCGACGCGGCGCCGCGCGCCGGCCGCGCCGCACGCGCCCGCCGGCTCCTCGCCCTCCCCTTCCACGAGTTCACCTCGCGCGACGTCGAGGAGGCCCGCGAGCTGGTCCGGGCGCTGAGCGCGCGCCTGCGCGGCCGCCTCGTGCGGCGCGAGCGGCGGGCGCGTCGCGGGCGGGTGGACTTCCGCCGTACCATCCGTCACTCGATGTCGAGCGGTGGCGTGCCGGTCCGTCCCCGCTTCCGCGCGCGGCGCCCGGGGCGCCCGGACCTGGTCGCGCTCTGCGACCTCTCCGGCTCGGTGGCGGCGGCGAGCGAGCTCCTGCTGGGTCTCATCGCGCCCGCCGCCGACTGCTTCCGCCGCGTGCACCTCTTCGCCTACGTCGACCGCCTCTGCCCGGTCTCGATCGAGCACGGACACGTGGCGCCGGGCGGGCCGCTCGACCTCCACGCCCGCTCCGACTTCGGGCGCGTGCTGGCGGCGCTGTGGGAGGGGCGCGCGATCCTCACGGGCTCGACCCTGCTTCTCGTCCTCGGCGACGCGCGCAACAACCGCCTCCCGCCGCGGGCCGACCTGCTGCGCGCGGTCGCGGGCCGCGTCCAGCGCATCGTGTGGCTCGTGCCGGAGCCGCGCGCGCGCTGGGACACCGGCGACAGCGTGCTCCGGCTCTACGCGCCGGCGTGCGAAGCGGTGGTGGAGTGCATCGACCTGGGGGCGATGGTGCGGGCGGTGCGAGAGACGCTGCAGATGCCTGCGCGCGGCCGCGTTGCCTTGCCCCTCGGCCACCCCTAGTATCGCCCCCGTGAGCGCCGATCCCTTCTACCTCCCCATCGGGGACGAGATCGCCCTCTTCAGCGCCGCCTACGAGTGCCGCCTGCCGATCCTGCTGAAGGGCCCGACCGGCTGCGGCAAGACCCGCTTCGTCGAGTACATGGCGCGCAAGCTCCGCGGCGCGGCCGACAACGGCGGCCCGGACGGCAACCTGATCACCGTCGCCTGTCACGAGGACCTCACCGGCAGCGACCTGGTCGGCCGCTACCTCATCAAGGGCGACGAGACGGTGTGGGTGGACGGGCCGCTCACCCAGGCGGTCAAGACGGGCGCCATCTGCTACCTCGACGAGATCGTCGAGGCGCGCAAGGACACGACCGTGCTCATCCACCCGCTCACCGACCACCGCCGCATCCTCCCCATCGACAAGAAGGGTGAGATCCTCGAGGCGCACCCCGACTTCCTGCTCGTCATCTCCTACAACCCGGGCTACCAGAGCGTGCTGAAGGACCTGAAGCACTCGACTCGCCAGCGCTTCGTCACCATCGACTTCGACTACGCGCCGCGCGACAAGGAGGCGCAGGTGATCGCGCACGAGAGCGGGGTCACGATGGAGACGGCGCTCGAGCTGGCCAAGCTGGGCGAGAAGGTGCGCCACCTGAAGGCGAACGGGCTCGAGGAGGGCGTCAGCACGCGGCTCCTCATCTACGCGGGTCTGCTCATGCGCCAGGGTGTGCCGCCGCGGCGCGCCTGCGAGGTGGCGGTCAGCCGCTCGCTCACCGACGACGCGGAGAGCCAGCGCGCCATCGGCGAGCTGGCGCAGGCGATCTTCGGGTGAGCTGACGCGCGTGCGCCGGAGCTGGCTCTCGCACCACCTGCCGGCCGACCCGGGCCTCGCCGAGGCCGACCGCTGCGCCGCCGCGCTCGGACCGACCGCGCACGCGACGCTGCTCGCGGCCTCGGACCGCCTCGCCGAGGTCTCCCCGCTGCTCGCCCGGCGCGCCTACCGGCACGCGGCCGGAGCCTGGGAGCGCTTCGGCGCCGACGGCTGGCGACGCTGGCTCGCCTTCGGCGAGGCGGTCGCCACCGCCGCGCCCGCGTGCCGCGAGGGCGCCCTCGCCTACTTCGCCGTCCCGCCGGCGGAGCTCGGCGACGCCGACGCGGCGGCGAGCTGGGGCGCCCTCGGCCGCGAGGTGGCACGCGTCTCCCGCCGTCTCGCGACCGCATTCTTCGAGCGGACCGCGCCCATGCTCCGACGACCGGACGGGATGGAGCGCCTGCGTGCGTGGGTCGCGGCGGGGCTGGCGCTCCACGAGGCACGCGGCTGGCGCGGCGCCTTCCTCGCGCAGGCCTACTTCGAGGCGGCGCCCGCAGCGCTCGCGGGGCTCGGCCCCGGGGACTACGAGCCGTGGGCCGAGACGGGCGCGGCGCTCGCGGGCGAGGCCGAGGAGCGGGCCTTCTTCACCACCCTGCCCGACGGCCTGGCCGAGTGGACGGCGGAGGAGCGCGCGCTCTTCCTCGCGACCACGCGCGCGCTCGCGGCCGCCTCGCCGCGGCGGGCGCGCATCCTCTACCGCGAGCTTCCTCCTGCCATCGGGAAACTGCCCGCCGACGCTCGTGCCGCGCTGCTGCGCGCCCTCGCGCGCATCGATCCACGCCTGGCCGCCCCGCTCGCCGAGTTCACGCCCGTCGCCGGCGCCGTCCTTGCCGAGGTGCCGTCCGGCGAGCGGCTCGCGGCCCTCGCCCTGGTGGAGGAACTCGCGGCCGCGCACCCCGAGGCCGCCGTCGCCGCCCTCCGCGTCCTGCCCCGCCTCTACGAGGAGGCGGGGCCGGCCGAGGTCCGCCGCTGGTTCGCGGCCGGCACGGCCGTCGCGGCGGACAACGCGGCCGCGGCCCGCGCCTACTTCGCGCTCGAGTCGCGCACGAGCCTGAGCGTGCTGCGCGCGGCCTCGACCGCAGCCGCGCTCGACGACACGCAGGGCGTGTGGCGGAAACTCGTCCAGATGCTCTCGGGCGAGCCGGTCGTGGTGCGCGGCGTGGAGGTCGCGACCCTCCGCCCGCCGCTGGCGGACCTTCCCGCCGAGCACGAGGTCGCGCTCCCGCTCCGCGTCGACTGGCTGCCGACGCACGAGGACAACTGCCGCGTCTACCGCCTCCTCGCCGCCCTGCTCGCCGGGCGGCGCGAGTTCGGCACCTACGCGCACCCCGACCTGCGCGCCGCCGTGCACGACCCCGCACTGCTCGAGGACCTCTTCCTCCTCGCCGAGGGCGTGCGCGTGCACCACCGGCTCGCGGCGAGCTACCCGGGGCTTGCCGGCGAGGCGCACTCGCTCGGCACGCGGCTCCTCGAGCGCTGGGGCCACGAGCCCGTGCCGTCGCGCACGGTCGTGCTCGACGCGCTCCTGCTGCTGGCGCTCGGCGCGGGGCCGCGGCCGGCGTGGCTCGCGGCGGACGCCGCCCTGCTGGTCGCCCGGCTCCTCGCGCCGCTCGCGGCGCCCGGGGCGAGCGTCGAGGACTCGCTCGCCGTCGCCCGCGCGCTCGCCGCGGCGCTCGACGGGCCCGGGCTCGCACTGCCGGCGGCGGAGCCGGAGCCCGTTCTCCTGCTCGACGACCTGACCGGCGGCGAGCCGCTCGACCCAGGGGGAAGCGACTCGGGCGCGCCGGCGCCCGGCGGAGGCGAGGCGCCGCCGCTCGATCCCGCAGCGCTCGAGCTCGCCTCCACGCGCGACGAGGAAGCGGCGAACGGCCACCCCCTCTCTGCCGCCGAGCTTCGGCGCCTCCTCGAGGCGGGCGCCAAGATCGGGCAGGGACGCGGCGAGGGCGCGGGCGGCGGCCTCCCGATCACGGCACTGGTCGGAAAGATTCCCGCCGCGCAGCTCGAGGCTCTCCGGCAAGCCCTCGGCGACGGGGAGCCGGCGGCGGCGCGCCGGGCACCCGTCCCCGCGCAGGACGACCACGCCTTCTTCTACGACGAATGGGATCACCTGATCGGCGACTACCGGAGCCGCTGGTGCCGGCTCACCGAGGTCGGCGTCGCGGGGGATGCGGGCGAGTTCTTCGGGCAGGCGCTGGCGGACTGGGCGCGCCTCCTCCCCGAGGTGCGCCGGCAGTTCCAGCGCATCCGCCCCGAGATGTACCGCACCATGCGCGGCCTCGAGGACGGCGAGGACTTCGACCTCAACGCGACCATCGACGCGCGCATCGACGTACGCGCGCGTCGCGCGCCCTCGACGCGTCTCTACCGCTCGCGCGTGCGCGAGACGCGCGACGTGGCGACCCTCTTCCTGCTCGACATGAGCGCATCCACCGACGAGCCCCTGTCGCCCGGGAACGCGAACACCCGCCCGGTGAAGCGGATCATCGACACCCTGAAGGAGGCGCTCGTCGTCATGACCGAGGCGCTCGACGAGCTGGGCGACGCGTACGCCATCCACGGCTTCTCGGGACAGGGGCGCGCCAACGTCGAGTTCTACCTGGTGAAGGGCTTCGGCGAGCGCCTGGGGCCGGCGGTGAAGGCGCGCATCGGCGGCATCGCGCCCAAGCGCAGCACGCGCATGGGCGCGGCGCTCCGCCACGCGACGCGCAAGCTCGCCGCGGTGGGCGCGCGCGCGAAGCACCTGATGCTGCTCAGCGACGGCTTCCCGCAGGACGACGACTACGGCGAGGACCGGCGGAGCCACGTCTACGGCATCCGCGACACGGCGGTGGCCCTGCGCGAGGCCGACGCGGCCGGCATCGCGCCCTTCTGCATCACGGTCGACCGCGCCGGCCACGACTACCTGCGCGAGATGTGCGATGCGTCGCGCTACATGGTGATCGAGGACGTCGCGGCGCTGCCGCGCGAGCTGCCGAAGATCTACCGCCGGGTGGTGCGCGCGTGAGCGTCACCATCGCGCGGGTCGGCGAGCTCGGCCCCGGCGAGACGAAGAAGTTCTGCCTCCGCTGCGACGGGCGCGAGGTCGAGGGCTTCCTCCTGAACTACGGCGGCGCGCACCACGCCTACCTGAACCGTTGCCGGCACGTGCCCATGGGCCTCGACTGGGTCGAGAACCAGTTCTTCACCGAGGACGGGCGCTTCGTGCAGTGCGCGACGCACGGGGCGTGCTACGAGCCCGAGACGGGCGAGTGCGTGGCGGGCCCACCGTGCGGAAAGACGCTCTATCGCATTCCGGTGCGGGTCGAGGGGGACGCGATCGTGGCCGAGTGCCCGGGGAGCCTGCCGGACGACTGACTACTCCGGCTCGTCGTCGAAGTGCGCTCTCGTGATCCGCTCCTTCAGGTACTCGAGCGTGCCGAGATCCTCCACGATGTCGCCCCCGGTGTCGTAGAAGAAGATCTCGCCGTGCTTGTTGCGCCCAACCGCCACCAGCCACTCGAGGTCGTCGCGGTCCTCGAGGAGGTAGTTGATCGTCTGGCTGACGCCCCGGCCCGGTATGATCGTGACCTTCGGGCGCACGCTCTTCTCGCTTTGCTTCGCCATGGACCCCCGACCTCCCCGGAGCGCGGCTGGCCCGCGCCGCGGCGGAGGATAGGGAGGCACTATGCTCAAGTCAAGCGTAACTTCGTCACGCTTTCGACATGATATGTCTGCGGAAAAACGTCGATCGGCTGCACGCGCTCGAGGCGATAGCCGGCGGCGAGGAGCGTGCGCACGTCGCGCGCGAGCGTGGCCGGGTCGCAGGACACGTAGATGATGCGCGGCGGCCGGAGCGCGGCGAGCGCGGGAAGCGCGTCGGCGGCGCCGGCGCGCGGTGGATCCAGGACGACCGCGTCGAGCGAGCCGGACGGCAGACTCGCCAGCGCCCGCGCCACGTCGTCGGCGCGGAAGGTCGCCGCCGGCAGGCCGTGGCGCGCCGCGTTCGCGCGCGCCGCCTCCACGGCGACGCCGCTCCGCTCGATGCCGAGCACGCTGACCCCGCGCCGGGCGAGCGGCAGGCTCAGGTTCCCGGCGCCGCAGTAGAGGTCGAGCACGCGCTCGCCGGGCGTGAAGGCGCCCAGGGCGAGCACCGTCTCGACCAGGCGCTGGTTCGCGCCCGGGTTCACCTGCGTGAACACGTCGGCCGGCACTTCGAGGTCGAGCCCGGGCTCGAGCGCCACGCGCACGGTCGGGTCGCCGGCGACGAGGCGTACGCCCGCGCCCGTGACGACCGTGCCCCGCACACCGGCGGCGCGCGCGAGGAGCGCCTCGCTCGCGGCCAGGTCCGCGGGGCCCGGCCGGGCCGTCGCTGACGCGGCGAGCGCAACGCCCGCCGGCGCGGCGCTCACGGTGACGCGCCGGAGCGGGACGCGGAGCGCCGCCACCCAGGCGCGCGCCGCCTCGAGGTGGGCCGACACGCTCGGGTCGGCGAGCGGGCAGTCGGCGATCTCGACGAGGGCGTGCGAGCGCGCGCGACGATAGCCGGCCCGCCGCCCCTCGACCGCGAGCGTGACGCGGGCCCGGTAGTGCCAGTCGGCGGGGGAGGCCAGGGTGGGGAGCACTTCCGCGTCGCGCACGCCGGCCACGCGCGCCAGCTGCTCGGCGACGATGGCCGCCTTCGCGTCGCGCTGCGCGGGCGGCGCCACGTGCTGCCACTGGCAGCCGCCGCAGGTCGGGAAGTAGCGGCAGCCGGGGAGCACGCGGTCGGGGCCGGGCGCCAGGACCGCGGCGACGCGCGCGCGGAGGTAGCCGGCGCGTCGCTCGACCACCTCGGCCCGCACCCGCTCGCCGGGCGCGGCGTACGGCACGAACACCACCTGCCGGCCGTGGTGCGCGAGCGCGTCGAAGCCGAAGGTGAGGCGCTCGACGTCGAGGAGGAGCGCAGCCTCAGTCAACCCCGAGCTCGCCCAGCATGAAGAGCATCTCCTCGGTCGTGAACAGGTTGGCGACCAGGCGCCGCATGAGATCGTGCTCGACGACCCCGCGCGAGGGCACGTCGACGTGGCGCGGCATCACCTGGAAGACGCCGGGCCCGAGGAAGAACGCCTCGCTCCGGTCGACGGCGTCGATGGCGGAGCGGATCCTGACGCTGGTCCCTTCCCCTGCGGGCGCGAGGAGGAGATAGTAGGTGACGTCGAGCTCGGAGATGCGGGCCATGCCCTCGCGCCGCGCGCGCGAGAGGTCGGCGATCTCGGCGAGCTTCTTCTGGATGTCCGCACCGCGGTACCGGGTGGGGCCCGTCGCGATCGTGCCACGGGCCCGGTCGGCCTGGGCGACACCCAGACCCTCCTCCTCGAGGCCGTGCAGCACGGCCGGCCACAGGCGCTCGAAGGGCTCCTGCACGAGGCGCGTGTGCTCGCCGCGCGGGTGCTCCTTCGGGTCGAGCTCCGGGCGCCATCCGCCGCAGCCGAGCGCGACGGCCAACGCAAGGGAGACCCATCGGCCCACGGCTCTTCAATCCTTGGCGAACATCAGGTTCACTTCCGAGAAGGTCGAGGGGCGGGCGGTCGCCACCGGGGCGTTGGCCGGCCGGGGCAGCGCGGCGGCGCGCCGCTCCGCGTCGCGCATGCGGTCCTCGGAGAGCGGGTGGCTCGAGAAGAAGCGCTCGACCACGCTCGGCAGGCTGTGCTGCTGCTCGGCCAGCCGGCGGAACACGATCGCCATCTCGCTCGCGTCGTAGCCCGCGGCGTTCATGAGCTCGAGCCCGAGGTGGTCCGCCTCCGCCTCCTTGCCGCGGCTGTAGCTGAGGAGCCCGAGCACGTAGCCGAGCTTCGTGCCCTCCCACGCGATCGGCGGCACCGGCACCGGGATGACCGAGACGGCGGCGATCAGCGCGAGCTGGGTCAGGTTCTGCGTGGTCAGCATCTCGGTCGCGTGGCGGGCGGCGACGTGCCCCATCTCGTGCCCGATGACCGAGGCGAGCTGGTCCTCGGTGTCGCACAGCTCGATGAGCGCCGAGTTGATGTAGATCGGGCCGCCGGGAAGCGCGAAGGCGTTCACCTCGGGCGAGTCGACGACGTGGAAGGTGTACGGGAAGAGCCTGAAGGCCGGGTCGGGCGCCGACTGCTGGAGCCGCTGGCCGATCGCGTTGATCAGCTGGGTGAGGGCCGAGAGGCGAAGCGGCGTCACCTCGGACTCGACCTCCTTCTGGAGCTGTTGGCCGAGGCGGATGTCGCCGTCGATCGAGTAGAAGTTCGGATGGTAGGGATGGACGCCGGCGCAGCCGAGGACCGGGACGAGCGTGACCGCGAGGAGGGAGCGCCTCATGATCCGCCCGTGCTCGCCGAGCGCGCCGCGGCCCGCACCAGCGCGCGGATGGTGCTCGGATGGACAGCGACCCGGGCGCCCGCGGCGAGCACCAGCTCGAGGCGCCCGCCGCCCAGCTGGCCGGTCAGGCTGTCGCCGTTCGCGAAGACGGCGGTCGCCTTGTCGCCGCCCTCGGCGAACTCGACCCGATCGACCTGCCGGGCATCGACCTCCGTCGGCCGGTCCCCGACCTTCAGGCGGAGCGGGCCGAAGGCGCCCGAGACGAGCAGGCTGTCGCCGTTGCGCATGACGGCGCGGAAGCTCGCGTCGCCCGCCGGGGGCTTCCCGGCGCGCAGGCTGAGCTGCTCGATCTGCTCGACGGCGAGGCTCTGGGTGCGCCCGCCGGCAGCGATCGGGATGTCCCCGTTCTCGAGGAAGCCGGTCACGGTGTCGCCGTTGGCGAGGACGACACGCGCGAGCCCGCGCTCGCCGCTGCCGAAGAGGATGCTCGCCACCGCGGCGCGCGGGAGCACCAGCGCGCCGTAGGCGGCGCGCACTTTGAAGGTGGCCTCCGCGAGGGTGCCGCGCACGGTGTCGCCGCTGCGGAGCTTCGCGGTGTCGACGTCGGCGCCCCCGCGCACCTGCTGGGCCAGACGAAGGTGCGCCGCGCGCGCGATGTCGGCCGGCAGCGCGAGGGTCCACAGCTCCCAGCCCGTCGCCACGCGGTGCTGGAAGGCGAGCGTGCGGCCGTCGGGCGACCAGGCGGGATGGGTGGCGGGCCCGGGCGCGGCCGTGAGCTCGATCGGCGCCGTGCCGTCGGCGTTGGCGATCCACAGCGTCGCGTCGGCGCTCCGGCCGTGCGCGGGCCAGCGCGAGAACGCGAGCTTGGCGCCGTCGGGCGAGAAGGCCGGGCGCGCCTCGTGATCGGGGGAGACCACGAGCGGCGTCGTGCGCCCGTCGCGCACGTCGATCTGGTAGAGGTCGAAGTTGCCGCTCGCGTCGGTCACGTAGACGAGGTGCGTGCCGTCGGGATGCCAGGCGGGGAAGAGCTCGTTGGCCGGCGTGGTGGTGAGGCGCCGCCGCCCGCTGCCGTCCGCGTTCACCACCCAGAGATCGAAGCTGCCGCCTTCGCGCGGGAAGGCGGCATAGGCGATCTGGCGCCCGTCGGGCGACCAAGCGGGCTGGTCCTCGGTGCCCGGGTCGTCGGTCAGCGGGACGGGGTTCTGCCCGTCGGCGTCCGCGATCCAGATGTCGCGCGAGCCGTTCAGCTCCGAGACGAAGAGGAGCTTCCTGCCGTCCGGGGAGAGGCTCGCGTGGTACGCGTCCCGGGTACCGCTGGTGAGCTTCTTCTCGCCGGAGCCGTCGGGGGCGACGCTCCAGATGTTGCGCGTGGCGACGCCCTTCTGCTCGTCGTCCTTGCGGCGCGCGTGGAACAGGAGCCGGCTGCCGTCGGGCGACCAGGCGGGCATGGCGCTCGAGCCCGTGCCGACGATCCGGTGCGCCGTCCCCTCGTCCGTCGGCGTGGCGGCCCGCGCTCCCCCCGCGAGCACCAGCGCTGCGGCCAGGACGAGCCCACCCCGCATGGCGCAGCCTTAGCCCGTCCGGCCGGGTTTGCAAAGCCGCCGTCTCGGGCGCCGGGCCGAGCAAGTCACACCGGCTGCGGCGAATGATCCGGCGCTGCGAGCGCGTGCTCGGCCCCGGACTCTAGGGATCGCGGCGCGAAGTGTGCTAAGAGCGGCGGGCCGATGGCGCGCCTCCTTCCCGGCACGGCCGTCCGCGTCCGCCGCGGGCGGCGGCACGACCTGCCAGGGGTGCAGGCGTTGCTCGCCGCACCCGCCGACGATCGCCTCGAGCGCGTCTTCCGCCGCATCCTCGCCGATCTCGGCACCGACCTCTACGTCGCCGAGGACGAGCGCGGCGAGATCGTCGGCCTGGTGTCCGTCCTCTACGCGCGCTCGCTCGCGCGCGGCGGCCTCTCCGCGCTGCTGGACGGCGCGCGGGCACGGCGCCCTGCGCTGCTTGCGGGGCTGGTCGCGTTCGCCGAGGAGCGCGCGCGCAAGCGGGGCTGCCGGCGGCTCGCGGCCTGGGTCGACGCGGGGGACGCGGAGCTGCGCGCGGCGCTCCGCGCCCGCGGCTACCACGCCGGCGAGCTGCTCGTGACCGGGATCGGGGGGGCGCCCTAGTGGCGATCGAGGCCGGCGGCGCGCCGCTCGCCGAGCGCCTGCGCGGGCTCCTCGCCCGCCGCGCGCGCGGCGAGGAGGCGGCCGAGCTCGCCACCTTCGCGCGCCTCCTCTTCGCGCGCGGCGGCGGCTACGCGGAGGAGCTGGCCCCCGAGGAGGCGGCGGCGCTCGTCGCCTCGGCCTTCCGCTTCTTCTCCGCGCCCGGACCGGAGCTCCGCGTGCGCGCCGTCACGCCCGAGTATGCGAGCGACGGATGGGACGCGTCGGTGAGCGTCATCGAGACGGTGATGCCGGATCGCGCCTTCATCGTCGACACCATTCGGTCCCGTCTCGAGCGCGCCGGCGTCCCGGTGTTGGCGCTCCTCCACCCGATCTTCGCCACCCGGCGCGACCCGAGCGGGCGGCTCGAGCTCCTGACCGACCCCGAGGGCGGCACGCCGCGCGAGTCATTCACCCACGTCGCCATCCCCCGCTCGACCGATCGGGCGGCGCTCGCCTGCCTCGAGGCCGACATCCGCGACGCGCTCGAGGACGTGCGGCTCGTGACCGACGACTTCGCGGCCATGGTGACGCGCGCGCAGGCGGTGGCCGCCGAGCTCGACGCCCTGGGGCGCAGTGGCTCCGCGCAGCTCGCCGCCGAGGCGACCGCCGTCGCCGACTTCCTGCGCTGGCTGGTGGACGGGGCGTTCGTGTTCCTCGGCTACCGGGAGTACGGGCTCACGACGCTCGGCGCCGCCACCATGCTCCAGCTCCGCGCCGGCAGCGGCCTCGGGCTCCTCCGGCGCGAGGAGCGCTCGGCCTTCCGCGAGGCCCGGCGGCTCGACGAGCTGCCGGCGTGGGTGCGGGCCCGGCTCTCGCCCGGCCGGCTCCTCACCGTCGCCAAGACGATCGCCGAGGCGCCCGTCCACCGCCGCGCGCACATGGACGACATCGGCGTGAAGCAGCTCGACCGCGAGGGGCACGTGCTGGGCGAGCGGCGCTTCGTGGGCCTCTTCACCTCGAAGGCGCATGCCGAGGAGGCGGCCGAGGTGCCGATGCTCCGCCGCCTGCTGCGCCAGATCCTGGCCGCCGAGCGCGTGGTGCCCGGGAGCCACGACCACAAGGCGATCGTGGCGGTCTTCAACGCCCTCCCCAAGCCGGAGCTCTTCGCCAGCACGCCCGCCGACATCCGCGGCGAGATCGTGACCATCCTCGCCGCCGCGCAGACCGACGACCTGCTGCTCATGCTCGGCCCGCGTGGCGACGGCCAGCGGCTCGTCGTCCTCGTCGTCCTGCCACGCGAGGGCTTCTCGGGCGAGGCCCGGGACCGCATCCGGGAGCTGCTCGCCGCACGGCTCGGAGGCACGCCGCTCGACGACCACCTGGTCCTGCTCGAGGGCGGGCGCGCGGTCCTCCACTTCGCCTTCGCGCCCGGGGCGGTGCCGCCGCCCACCGAGGACGAGCTCCGCGAGGCGGTCGCGGCCATCGTGCGGGGCTGGGAGGATCGGCTCCGCGCCGCCCTCGTCGAGCGCCACGGCGAGGAGGAGGGCGAGCGCCTCGCCCGGCGCTATGCGCACGCCTTCTCCGGCGCCTATCGAGCGGCGGTAGCCGTGGAGCGGGCGGCCGACGACGTCGTCCTCCTCGACGCGGCGGCGCGCGATGGGGTGCACATCGTCATCGCCAACCAGGCCGAGACGACCACGGCGCTGCGCTTCTACCTCGTGCGCGAGCCGCTCGTGCTCTCCGAGTTCATGCCCGTGCTGGAGAACCTGGGGCTGCGCGTGCTCGCGGAGGACCAGGAGAGCGTCACGCCGGCGGGGGCGCCGCGGCAGAGCGTGCAGACCTTCTTCGTGCAGGATCGCGCCGGGCGCCGGCTCGACCCGGAGGTGGTGGGGCCGCGGCTCACGGGCGCGCTGCTCGCGCTCGGCGCCGGGCGGGCCGAGAGCGACGCGCTGAATCGGCTGGTGATCGAGGCCGGCCTCGACTGGCGCGCCGTCGCCTGCCTCAGGAGCTACTGCGGGTACGCCGTGCAGGTCGGGCTCGCCACGCGCGCGGCGGCCATCGCGGCGCTCGCCGACCACCCCGAGCCGGCGCGCCTTCTCTTCGCGCGCTTCGCGGCCCGCTTCCAGCCCGACGCCGCCGCCGAGGACCCGGCGGCGCTCCGCCAGCGCTTCGTCGAGAGCCTCGACGGCGTGCAGGCGCTGCGCGAGGACCTTCTCCTGCGCGCGCTCGGGGACATCGTCGACGCGACGGTGCGCACCAACTTCTACGCCCCCGGGCCGGAGTGCGACCACATCGCGATCAAGATCCGCGCCGCCGACCTGGTCCACCTCCCGCCGCCGCGCCCGTGCTACGAGATCTACGTCCACGCCCCGACCATGGAGGGCATCCATCTCCGCGCGGGCCTGGTCGCCCGCGGCGGCATCCGCCTGAGCGACCGCCCCGAGGACTTCCGCACCGAGATCCTGGGCCTCATGAAGACGCAGACCGTCAAGAACGCGCTCATCGTCCCGACCGGGGCGAAGGGCGGCTTCGTCGTCAAGGGAAAGACGCCCGTGGTCGAGGCGTACACGACGCTCGTGCGCGGGCTCCTCGACCTCACCGACAACCTGGTCGCGGGCCGCGTCGTCCATCCGCGCGGGCTCGTCATCCACGACGAGGAGGATCCGTACCTGGTGGTGGCGGCCGACAAGGGCACGGCGGCCCTCTCCGACGTCGCCAACGCGGTCGCGGCCGAGTACGGCTTCTGGCTGGGCGACGCCTTCGCCTCGGGGGGCGCGCACGGCTACGACCACAAGGCGCTCGGCATCACGGCGCGCGGCGTCTGGGAGTGCGTGCGGACACACTTCCGCGAGCTCGCCGTGGACGCCGACACGGCGCCGCTCACCGTCGCCGGCATCGGCGACATGGGGGGCGACGTGTTCGGCAACGGGCTCCTCCGCTCGCCGCACCTCCGGCTCCGCGCGGCCTTCAACCACGTGCACGTCTTCCTCGACCCGTCGCCCGATCCGGCGCTCAGCTTCGCCGAGCGCGAGCGGCTCTTCCGCGCGGGCAAGGGCTGGGACGCCTACGACCCGGCCGTGCTCTCGCCCGGCGGCGCCGTCCTGCCGCGCGCGGCGAAGCGCGTCAGCCTCTCGCCCGAGGCGCAGGCGATGCTCGGGCTCGGCGACCCGGCCGTGACCGGCGAGCGCCTGGTGCAGGCGGTGCTCGCGCTCGACGTGGACCTCCTCTGGAATGGCGGCATCGGCACGTACGTCGCCGCGACCGACGAGACGGACGCCCAGGTGCACGACGCCGTCAACGACCCGGTGCGCGTGAAGGCGAGCGCGCTGCGCGCCAAGGTGGTCGCCGAGGGCGGTAACCTGGGGTTCACGCAGCGGGCGCGGATCGAGTACGCGCTCGCCGGCGGGCGGATCGACACCGACGCCGTCGACAACTCCGCGGGCGTCGACATGTCCGACCACGAGGTGAACCTCAAGATCTGCCTCCGGGCGGCGGTCGAGGACGGGCGGCTCACGCCGGAGGCGCGCAACGCGCTCCTCGCCGAGGTGACCGACGAGGTCGTGGCGCGCGTCCTCGCCCACAACCGCGCCCAGAGCCGGCTCCTCTCCCTCGACCAGGTGCGGAGCCGCCGCCGCCTCGCCGACTTCCGCGAGCTGATGGCCGAGCTCGGGCGCGCAGCGGGGCTCGACCGGGCCCTCGAGGCGCTGCCCGACGCGGACACGCTCCGCGCCCGCCGCGCCGTCTACCCCGGGCTCACGCGCCCGGAGCTCGCGGTGCTGATGGCGTACGCGAAGATCCACCTCCAGCACGCGCTCCTCGCCTCGCCGCTCCCCGACGACCCGCTCGTCGAGCCCCATCTCGTCGGCTACTTCCCCGGCGCCGTGGCCGAGCGCTTCCCCGACGCGGTGCGAGCCCACCCGCTCCGGCGCGAGATCGTGGCCACCGCGCTCGCCAACACGCTGGTCGACGAGATGGGGGCCACCTTCGTGCAGCGCGTGACCCGCGACACCGGGAGGTCGGTCGCGGAAGCGGCGCGCGCCTGGACGATCGCCTGGGCGGTGGCGGGGGGCGCCGCGCTCGCCCGGGCCATCGAGGACGGCGGCTTCGCGCTGGAGGTCGAGACCACGTGCCGGCTCGTCCTCGAGCGCACCTCGGAGCGCGTGACCAAGTGGATCCTCGCCAACACCGACCCCGCGCGCCCGGCGGCCGAGCTGGCGGCCGAGCTGGGCGACGCGACCGCGCGCGTGCGCGGGCGGCTGCCCGAGTGGATCGCCGGGGCGGAGGCGGAGGCCTTTGCGAGGCTGCGCTCGGAGCTCGAGATCGCCGGCCTGCCGGTGGCGCTCGCGCACGACCTCGCCACCGCCGACTGGCTCGTCGGCGCGCTCGACGTGATCACGGTCGCGCGCGCGGCCGGCGTCGATCCCGAGGCGGCGGCCACTCGCTACTATGGGCTCGGCCAGCAGCTCGACTTCGCCTGGCTGTGGACGCGCCTCGCCGAGGCGGCGGAGGACGACCGCTGGCAGGAGCGGGCCGTCGAGGGCCTGGTCGAGGACGTGCTGCGCGCGCGCCGCGGGCTCGCCCGGCTCGCGCTCGAGGGCGGGGACGGCGCGGCCGCGCCGCGGTCGCTCGGCAAGGTGCAGGACCTGATCCGAGATCTCCGCGCCGCGCCGCGCACGAGTCTCGCCGCGCTCCAGGTCGTGGTGCGCGAGCTGCGCCGGGCGGCGGAGCGGGAGTGACGATGGCAGTGATCCGCTTCCTCTTCGCGCTGCTCCTGGGCTTCATGCTGGGCACCGGGAGCGTCCTCTACCTGATCCATTCCGGCGCCGGCGACTTCATGATCCGCCGCACCGAGCCGATGCAGGACCTCGAGCGCCGTCTGCGTGAGGTCGAGCAGCAGCGCGACCAGCTCGGCCGCCAGCTCGACGACGTCATCAGCCGCGCGAGCCGCATGGAGGCGTCGTTCGGCGAGCTCGAGCGCCGCTTCGGCGAGCTCCAGCGCGAGCTCGACCGCGCGGAGCACCAGGCGGGCAAGCCGGGTGGGTAGCGCGGTCGCTACCAGCGCGGGTGGTCGGCGGCGAGGCCGACCAGCTTCAGGAACCCGCACACGGCGAGCGCGCCCGCGAAGGTGGGCACGATCGGAAAGCCGGCGATCAGCGGGCCGTCGCTCCACCCGGTCAGGTCCCAGAGCCAGGCCCCGAAGTAGTAGCCGCATACGCCCGCGGCCGCGCCGATGCCCGGGATGCGGATCCCCGTGTCGAGCACCCGCTCCGCGATCCAGCCGAGGAGCATCGCCGTGCCCGTCACCTCCATGACGTGCCATCCATACCCGACTGCGTGCAGCGCGGTCCCTGCTGGTGCGGCGTACATGCGCCTCTGGCCATTGCGGGCTCGCTCGATTATCTATTCAAAAGGAAGAGCAAGGGGCATGCCACGCAGCCGTGGCGCCTGCCGTCCTCGGGTCCGAGTCCGCACTCGACGCGCGCCTGACGGCGGCGGTCCACGCCTGTGCGTTGGCAGGACAAGGTCGGGCAAGTGGTTCGCGTGACCGTACTCGGGTCCGGTGACGCCTTCGGGTCGGGCGGCAGACTGCACAGCGCCTATCTGGTGGAGGCGCCGGGCCGCACCTTCCTCCTCGACTGCGGGCCGACCGTCCTGCAGTCGCTCAAGCGCAGCGGCCGCGACCCGGGCGCCGTGGACTTCGTCCTCCTCTCGCACCTGCACGGCGATCACTTCGGGGGCGTGCCCTTCCTGTTCATGGAGTACCGCTACGAGGAGCCGCGCTCGCGTCCGCTCGCCGTGTACGGGCCGCCGGGGACGGAGCGGCGCGTGCGCGGCCTGTTCGCCGCCCTCTACGAGCGCATCGCCTCGGAGCCGCTCCCGTTCGCCGTGCGCTACGAGGAGCTCGGGGCGGGCACGGCCCATACGGTGGACGGGGTGCGCGTACTGCCCTTCGTCGTGCGGCACGTGAAGGAGCTGCTCGCCTTCGGCTACCGCATCGAGGTCGACGGGCGCACCATCGTCTACTCGGGCGACTCGGCGTGGACCGAGGAGTTCGTGGCGCAGTCGCGCGGCGCGGACCTCTTCCTGTGCGAGTGCTCGACCTACGAGACGCGCCTCGACATCCACATCTCCTACCCGGAGATCGCCGCCCGCGCGCGCGACCTGGGCTGCCGGCGGCTCGTCCTCTCGCACCTGGGCAGCGAGCCGCTCGCGCACCTGGGCGAGCTCACCCTGGAGTGCGCGCGCGACGGGATGACGCTCGATCTCTGAGGAACTGGCCGGGCGTGACCACGAGCGCCCCGCGGCGCTCCTCCTCGGTGCGGGCCGTCGCCTGGGCGAGGAGGCTGCCCACGGCGCGCTCGGCCAGCAGCGCGACGAGCGGGACGTCCAGCGCGGCGGCGGGGCGCGCGCCCAGGAGCTGCGCCACGGCGAGGGCGCGGCGGGCGGCGAGCGCGCGGCCCGTCTCGGCGAGCAGGTAGGCGGTGCCCTCGAGCCGCCGCGCGAGGACGGCGGGCGGGAAGAGGGTCGCGGCGGCGCGGCGGAGGACCTCGCGCACCCGCTCCTCCTGGGCCAGGCGGGAGAGCACGAGCGGGCTCTCGCGCAGCCGGGCGATCTCCTCGACGAAGGGCGCGGCGGCCTCGGGCGCGGGGACCCAGGGCGCGAGCTCGGGCTCCTCCAGGAGCGCGGCCGAGCCGGCGGCCAGCGCGGCGCTCTCCTCGGCGCTCGGCGCCGTGACCTGCGCCGAGACCGGCTCGGCGGGCGGCCGCGGCGGCTCGTGCGTGAGCCGCGGGCGGAGACGCAGGTAGTCGCGCTCGCGCGCCGTCCCGCCGCCCGCGCGCACGTGCGCCTCGACCAGGAGCGCGTCGAGCGTGCGCCAGTCGGCCGCGACGAGACGCAGGCCGGACTCGGCCTCGAGCTGCTGCCGGGCGGCGCGGATCTGCTTCCGGCTCGCCTCGCCGGCGCTCACCTCGCGCAGGCCCTCGGGCTCGTTCACCTGCGCTGCGATCAGGAGGGCGCCGGTCGGGAGCGGGCGGATGATCCAGATGAGGCGGTCGCCGCCGCCGTCGAAGAGCGAGAGGAGGCCCTCCGCCTCGGGCGCCGGGGGGGTGCGCGGGGCAGCGGCGGGGGCGGGCGGCGCGGGGACGGGCACACCGCGCTGCCCCACGCGGTAGAGGGAGCGGCGGATCTCCTTGCGCACGGCGCGCTCGCCCGCGTGCGGCTCGAGCGCCACCAGCAGGGCCGCCACCTCCGGGCTCGGAAGCTCGCCGAGGGCGGCCGCGAGCGCCGCGCCGTCGCTGCCGGCGAGCAGCGGAGCGAGCGCGTCGACCCCCACCCGGCCGGCGCGCACCGCCTCGAGGTCGAGGCCGAGGCGCGCGAGCGTGGCGGCGGCCGCCTGCTCGCCGCGCGCGCTCACGGGCCGCCGCTCGCCGCGCGCGGATACTCGGCGAGGCGCATCTCGACGTGGTCCTGCATCCAGTGCGCGTCCCACCACTCGACCGGGTCCACGTGCACACCGTGGATCATCATGCTGAAGTGCAGGTGGTCGCCGGCGGCGAGCCCCGTGTCCCCCGTCTTGCCGATCGTGTCGCCGCGCCCGACCTGGGCGCCCGCCGTGACCCCGATCTCGCTCAGGTGCCCGTAGAGCGAGAAGACGCCGAGGCCGTGGTCGATGATGACCGCGTTGCCGTAGATGCCGAGCGGGCCGGCGAAGACGACGCGGCCCGCGTTCGCCGCCGGCACCGGGCTGCCCCGCAGCGAGGCCAGGTCGAAGCCCAGGTGGGTCTGCTGGTCGATCGTCTTACCGTCGTGCACGTAGCTGCGGCGGTCGGCGAAGCCGGAGAGCGGGGCGGAGTTGGGAAGGCGGAGGAATGCGTCCTGCCAGAGCGGCGTCGGAGCGCTGTCCCGGCACGCCTGGCGCACGCGGACCTCGGTCGCGGCGCGCAGCTCGCGGTTGATGCGGAGATACCCCTCCACCAGGTCGCCCGACTGATCGAGGTTGTTGGCGGCGAGCAGCTCGGGGACCTTGCGCGAGAGGAAGTCGTCGCTGACCGGCATCGTCTTCTCGGCGAAGCGGCGCGGGGTCACCCTGACGCCCATGTTGACCGTGCGCGCGTTCCCCGCCGCGTCGGCGGCCAGCACCGCGGGGCGCGCGTCGGGCTCGTGCTGCGGCAGCGCGAAGACGGCCACACGGAGCCCCGAGTCGGCGAAGTAGCCGGCCACGCCCGGGAAGAACTCGTCGCCCACCTGCACGCCGCTGCGGACCGCGTCGGGGCCGACGCGGTAGACGGCGCACTCGGAGCCGCCCACGCGTGCCACGTGCTCGCCCGGCATCACTTCGAGGAGCGGCGGCGTCACGTCGACGGTGACCGCGCGCCTCAAGCGGGGCTCGCGACGGAAGGCCGCCAGCCAGGAGTGGTCGCTGGCCCAGATCTCGAGCTGGGCGCGGCCCTCGCGCGCGTGCGCCGCCCCGGCATCGAGCGTCGGCGCGAGCACCGTCTCGTGCACGCCGCTCCCCAGCCAGGAGCGGCGCGGATAGTCCTCGCTCGCGACGACGACCGGCTGTCCGCCCTCCGGCACGAGGCGGACCTCGACGTGGGCCAGGCCGGAGCCGCGGTCGCGCGCCACGATCCTGAGCGGCGTGGCCCGGCCGACGAAGTCGACCGGCGTCTCGAGCGTGACCGACGGCGCCAGGGGCTCCGCGCGCGTCACCAGGAGCGCGACCAGCGCGGCGAGCACGAGGACGACGGCGAAGCGGCGCATCCGGGGAGCCTATGCGACGTCGCCCAGCACGGCGAGCAGGTTCTGCGTGATTCGCTGGGTCGCGCCCCAGATGACGTGCCCGTCCACCGGATACGTGTCGATCGGCACCTTGCGGCCGCCGAAGTCCCACAACTCCCGGCGGAGCGCGTCGGGCGCGCGCAGGCGGCGCACGGGGACGGTGAAGATGGCGTCCACCTCGTCCGGGCAGGGCCGGAAGTCGTAGGGGTGGGGCACGACGCCCACGAAGGGGGTGATGACGAAGCGGGTCGCCTCCGTCTCGAGGTCGTCGAGCGGGCCGAGCAGACGCACGTGGGCGGGATCGAGGCCGATCTCCTCCTGCGCCTCGCGCAGCGCGGTCGCCGCCAGATCCGCGTCCTCGTCCGGCTGATGGCGGCCGCCGGGGAACGCGATCTGGCCCTGATGGTGCGGCAGGAGGGTCGAGCGCCGCGTGAAGAGCAGGCTCGGCTCGCCTTCGACGCCCAGGAGCGGCACGAGCACGGCGGCGACCGTCTTTCCGGGGGGCGCGAGGACGATGCGGTCCCGTCCAGCGAGCGCGGCGGCGAGGGCGGTCACGAGCGCCTCGGTCACAGCGCACTCCTAGCATCTGTGGTATGACAGCTCCATGGGCGCGGCCGCCCACACGACCGTCACGATCGTCCTCCGCTATCACGAGATCGCGCTCAAGGGGCGCAACCGGCCCTTCTTCGTGCGCCGCCTGGTGGAGAACGTGGAGCGCGCCACCGCGGGGCTCCCGGTCGGGCCCGTGCGCCGCGCCTCGGCGCGGCTTCTCCTGCCGCTCGCCGACCGGGCGGCCTGGCCCGCGGTGCGCGACCGCCTCGCACGCGTGTTCGGGATCGTCAACTTCGCGCTCGCGCACGAGCTCGCGATCGACACCCGCGCGGGCGACGCGCCGGCCCAGGTCGCGCGCCTCGGCGAGGCGATCGTCGCGCGGCTGCGGGGCGTGGCGGTGTCGAGCTTCCGGGTCCGCACCAAGCGCAGCGACAAGCGCTTCGCGCTGACCTCGCCCGAGGTGAACGCCGTGCTCGGGCGCATGATCCAGGCAGCCACCGGGGCGGCGGTCGACCTGGACGCCGCCGCGCTCACGGTCGCGGTCGACATCCTGCCCGGACGCGCCTTCTTCGCGGTCGAGAAGGTGCCGGGCGCGGGCGGGCTGCCGGTCGGGACGAGCGGACGGGTGCTGGCGCTCCTCTCGGGCGGCATCGACTCGCCGGTGGCGGCCTGGCGCATGATGCGGCGCGGGTGCCGCGTCGACCTGGTCCACTTCCACAGCGTGCCGTTCCTCGACCGCACCAGCCAGGAGAAGGCGCACGAGCTCGCGCGGCTGCTCGCCGGCTGGGGGCTCGAGGCGGACCTCTTCCTGGTGCCCTTCGGCGAGGTGCAGCGCCGGATCGTGGCCGCCGTGGCGCGCCCGCTCCGCGTCGTGCTCTACCGGCGCATGATGCTCCGCATCGCGGAGGCGCTGGCGCGCGCGGCGGGTGCCGAGGCGCTGGTGACCGGCGACAGCCTGGGGCAGGTGGCCTCGCAGACGCTCGCCAACCTGGCCGTGATCGGCGAGGCGGCGCGGCTGCCCGTGCTCCGCCCGCTGCTCGGCATGGACAAGAGCGAGATCGTCGCCGAGGCGGCGCGCATCGGGACCTTCGAGACCTCGATCATCCCCGACCAGGACTGCTGCACCCTCTTCACGCCGCGCCATCCGGCCACGCGCGCCGCGCCGGGCGAGGTGCTCGCGCTCGAGGCGCGCTTCGATGCTCTCGCCCTGGTCGCGCAGGCGGTCGCCGCGACGGAGCGGGTGCGTCTAGGCCCCGCCCGCGAGCACGAGGAAGAGCGCGCGCACGGCGGGGCGTCCGAGCCGCAGGTTCAGCCGCTCGCGTAGCTCGTGCTTGAGGAACTGGAGCTCCTGCATCCACTCCGGGCTGTCGACCGCCACGAAGAGCACGCCGCGCCGCATGCGTTCGGGGCGCGCGTGGAGTGCGATGGTGGGCCCGACGACCGCGTCCCAGTGCGCCCACAGGGCGTGATCGGCGAGCCGCTCGGCGTCGGGAAGACGCTCGAGCGCCGCGCGCAGCACGTCGCCGAGGCGGACCGGGCGATCAGCAGGCGGCCGCCGCGCGGGCACTTGAAAAAAATCCTTGACAGCACAAGATGTGGTGGTATATGAGCACCCGCACCGCAATATACGGGGCAGTACCAGGGGGGGGTTGAGCATGGCGACGGAGCCGGTGGTACGGGAGGGGGGAGCTCAGGCGCCCCCTGCGGACGGCGCGGCGCGGCGCGGCCTCGCCGTCGCGCGGCGCTTCGTCCCGGCGGGGACCGACCCCTACGAGACGGTCGAGTGGGAGATCCGCTCGGCGGTCATCTCCGGCGAGGGCGGCGAGACCGTCTTCGAGCAACGCGACGTCGAGGTGCCGAAGCCGTGGTCGCAGCTCGCCACCAACGTCGTGGTGTCGAAGTACTTCCGCGGCCCGCTCGGCACGCCGCAGCGCGAGCGCAGCGTGCGGCAGCTCGTCGGCCGCGTGGTCGGCACGATCGGCGAGTGGGGCGAGGCGCAGGGCTACTTCGCCACGCCGGGCGATCGGGCGGCGTTCGCCGACGAGCTGACCCATCTCCTCCTCCACCAGAAGGCCTCCTTCAACAGCCCGGTGTGGTTCAACATGGGCGTCGAGCCGAAGCCGCAGTGCTCGGCCTGCTTCATCCTCTCCGTCGACGACACCATGGACTCGATCCTGGACTGGTATCGCAAGGAGGGGATCATTTTCAAAGGGGGCTCCGGCTCGGGCGTGAACCTCTCGCGGCTGCGCTCCGCGAAGGAGCGGCTGGGCGGGGGGGGCACGGCCTCGGGGCCGGTGTCCTTCATGCGCGCGGCCGACGCCTCGGCCGGGGTGATCAAGTCGGGCGGCAAGACCCGGCGCGCGGCCAAGATGGTCGTGCTCAACGCCGACCACCCCGACATCGTCGACTTCATCCGCTGCAAGGCGGAGGAGGAGCGCAAGGCGTGGGCGCTCATCGCCGCCGGCTACGACGCCTCGCTCGACGGGTCCGCCTACGGCTCGATCTTCTTCCAGAACGCCAACAACTCGGTGCGCGTGACCGACGACTTCATGCACGCGGCGCTCGAGGGCCGGCCATGGAGCACGCGCTACGTCACCAACGGGGCGGTCGCCGAGACGCGCCCGGCGCGTGACCTCCTCGGCCTGATCGCCGAGGCCACCTGGCAGTGCGGCGACCCGGGCATGCAGTTCGATACCACCATCAACGACTGGCACACCTGCCCGAACACGGGGCGCATCAACGCGTCCAATCCGTGCAGTGAATACATGCACCTCGACGACAGCGCCTGCAACCTCGCCAGCCTGAACCTGATGCAGTTCGTCGAGCCGGACGGGAGTTTCGACGTCGCCGCCTTCCGGCACGCGGTCGACATCATCATCGCCGCGCAGGACATCGTGATCGACCGCTCGAGCTACCCCACGCCCGAGATCGCGGGCACCGCGCACGCCTACCGCGAGCTCGGCCTCGGCTACGCGAACCTGGGCGCGCTCTTGATGTCGCTCGGCCTGCCCTACGACTCGGACGCGGGGCGCGAGTACGCCGCGGCCGTAACCGCGCTCATGTGCGGCGAGGCGTACCGGCACTCGGCCGCCCTCGCCGCCGTGCTCGGGCCCTACACGGGCTACGCCAGGAACCGCGAGCCGCAGCTCGGGGTGATCGAGAAGCACCGCGCCCACGCCTACAAGCTCGACCCGGCGCTCGTGCCGCTCGACCTCCTCGCCGCGGCGCGGGAGGCGTGGGACGGCGCACGCGAGGCTGCGCGCGCCCACGGGGTGCGGAACTCGCAGGTGACCGTGCTGGCACCCACCGGCACGATCGCCTTCATGATGGACTGCGACACCACGGGCGTCGAGCCCGACATCGCGCTCGTCAAGTACAAGAAGCTGGTCGGCGGCGGGGTCCTGAAGATCATCAACAACACGGTGCCCCGGGCGCTCCGGCGCGTGGGCTACGACGCGCGCGAGATCCAGGAGATCGTCGAGTACGTCGACGAGCAGGAGACCATCGAGGGCGCGCCCTCGCTCAAGCCCGAGCACCTGCCGGTCTTCGACTGCGCCTTCAGGCCCGCACGGGGCGCGCGCTCGATCCATCCCCTCGGGCACCTCCGCATGATGGGGGCGGTGCAGCCGTTCATCTCGGGCGCCATCTCGAAGACGATCAACGTGCCCGAGAACGCCACCGTCGAGGACATCGAGGAGGCATACGTCCAGGCCTGGAAGCTCCGGCTCAAGGCGGTGGCGATCTACCGCGACGGCTGCAAGAAGACGCAGCCGCTCAACACGGCGAAGCCGGTGAGGGCGGAAGCCGCGGCCGTCCCGGCGGTGGGGAAGCCGGAGCCGGTCCGGCGGCGGCTTCCGAACGACCGCCAGGCGCTCTGCCACAAGTTCGACGTCGCCGGGCACGAGGGCTACCTCCACGTCGGCTTCTTCGAGGACGGGGGGCCGGGAGAGATCTTCATCAAGATGGCGAAGGAGGGGAGCACGATCTCCGGCCTGATGGACACGATCGGCGTGCTCACCTCCATGGCGCTCCAGTACGGGGTGCCGCTCGAGGTGCTGGTCTCGAAGTTCAGCCACGTGCGCTTCGAGCCGTCGGGTTTCACCAAGAACCCCGACATCCCGATGGCGAAGTCCCTGATCGACTACATCTTCCGCTTCCTGGGCGCGCGCTTCCTCTCCGGGGAGCAACGCGCCGCGGTGGGCCTGGTGGAGCGCGAGGCGCCCCCCGCGCCCGGCCCGGTCACCGCCGTGGCGGGTCCCTCGCCCCAGGCGCGCGCCCAGGCGGGACCGCACCCGATCGGCTTCACGAGCGGGACGGTGCTCGACACGGCCGGCCGGCACGCGATCACCTTCAGCCCGCAGGCGGACGCGCCGAGCTGCCCCGACTGCGGTGCGCTCATGGTGCGCAACGGCACCTGCTACAAATGCTTCAACTGCGGAGCGACCAGCGGCTGCTCCTGAGGTCGGGAGAACGAACTCGTTGTTGGGAGGCGGCGGACGGGTGGCGGTGGGGTAGGCCTCCCCAGGGGGGGATGCGGTCCGCGCGAGCGGAGCGGGGCGCCGGCGCGGCGCCCCGCGCGGTGGCGCGGGGGGACGCCCACGCCAGATTTCCACTTGACAGGGTGACGTCGCGCTCTATAAGGGCCGCAACCGCCTCGAGTCGAGCCTGCGTTTTCCCGTCCGTGAGGGAGTCACCATGGCCGACGTTCTCAAGTTCACCGAGGATCACCTCTGGCTGCGCGTCGAGGGCAACCGCGCGCAGCTCGGCATCTCCGAATACGGCCAGGCCGAGCTCGGCGAGATCATCGCCGTCGAGCTCCCCGACGTGGGTGACGAGGTGGAGAAGGGCGAGCCGTTCGGCGAGCTCGAGTCCGTACGCACGGTATCGGAGCTGCTCTCGCCGCTGACCGGGACGGTGACCGCCATCAATACCGAACTCGAGGACCACCCCGCGATCGTCAACGAGGACCCCTACCACGAGGGCTGGCTGGTCGAGATCAAGATCCAGGACGAGGCGGAGCTCGAGGACCTGATGGACGCGGACGAGTACGAGGAGTTCGCGACGGGCGAGGAAGAGGGCTGAGGGGAGAAGGACCGGCGGGAGAAGGACCGGCGGGAGAAGGACCGGCGGGAGAAGGACCGGCGGGAGAAGGACCGGCGGGAGAAGGGCCAGCGGGAGAAGGCCGATGGCGCCGGGCCCCGGATCAGTCGCGGCGGAAGCGGTAGACGAACTCGTTCGGTCGCACCAGGCCGAGCTGGCGGCGGGCGAGGCCCTCCAGGTAGAGGTCGTCGGTGCGCAGGCGGTGGATCTCGTCCCGCAGACGCACGTTGTGCTCCATGAGCGCGAAGGTCGCCTGCCCGAGCGCCCGTCGCTCGGCGCGCAGGCGCAAGAGGTGCGCGATGCCGTGCTC
>VBKJ01000157.1 GCA_005879795.1 Deltaproteobacteria bacterium | reverse complement strand
GCGACGCGAGGGCGAGCGCGTCGGCCAGGACGAGCCGGCCCTCGGCGTCGGTGTTGAGCACCTCCACCGTCTTGCCGTTGAGGAAGCGGATGACGTCGCCCGGCTTCTGCGCCTGGCCGCCGGGGAGGTTCTCGGTGGCGGGCACGAAGGCGGTCACATCGACGGGCAGGCCGAGGCGCGCGGCGGCGGCCACCGCGCCGATCACCGCGGCGCCGCCCGCCATGTCGTACTTCATGGTCTCCATCGACTTGGGGGGCTTGAGCGAGAGCCCGCCGGAGTCGAAGGTGATCCCCTTGCCGACCAGGATCACGCGCCGGCGCGCGCCGGGGCCCGCCCAGCGGAGCCGAATGAAGCGCGGCTCCTCGCGGCTGCCGCGCGCCACCGCCAGCAGGCCGGTGAGGCCTTCGCTGGCGATGCGCTTCGGCGCCCATGCCTCGGCCTCGAGGCCGCGGATGTCGCGCGCGAGCGCCGCAACGCGCTCCGCCAGGAAGCGCGGCGTGGCGACCGACGCCGGCTCGTTCACGAGGTCGCGGGCACGGAAGATCTCCTGCACGACGGCGCCTGTGGCGGCGAGCGGCGCGCCGAGCTGCTTCCCTTCGCCCACGAGCGTGAGCGCCTGCACGCGCGGCCGACGCTCGGGGTCCGAGAGGTAGCCCGCGAAGCGGTAGCCCGCGAGCTGGAACCCCTCGACGAACGCGGCCGCGACCTCGGCCGCCGCGTCGCCCAGGTAGGCGCCGGCGCGCCGCGCGCGCTCGCGCTCCGCTTCCTGTCGCGCGCGGGCACCGGCGCGCCGCCACGCATCGAGCCCGACGGGCACGGGGCCGAGCCCGAGGAGCGCGACCGCCGCCTCGCCGTGATGGACGAGCGTCTCCTCGGCCTTGCCCCGGAACCCTGCGGTCCGCGCCCGGCGCGCGAGCGGCACCCGCACCCGGCGGTCGAGCTTCCCGAGCGCTGCCCTCACCCGCCCCTCCGCTACGGGAACGAGCAGCATCTCCATCCGGGCGGCCCTGGGGCCGCCCCGCCGTACGCGCACCTCGACCATGCTCATTTCAGTGGAACGTCCTCTTGGCGAGGAAGAAGACGACGGCGCCCGCAGCCGCGTAGGCCAGCACGCCCTCGACGAGGCCGAGTCCCGCCGTGAGGGCAAACACGAGCAGGACCAGCCCGCTCCCAACCACCGCCACCACGCGCTCGATCCGCTGCTCGCGCGCCTGCGCCTCCTCGACGTAGCCCGCCACCGGGGCGCCGCACGCGGGGCAGCGCCCACCCGGCTTGCGGACGAGCCGCGCTCCGCAGGCGGGGCAGTCGATCCTGAGACGCGACGGCACGCGCGGACTCTAGCGCATCCCGCGGCGCCAAAAAACGAGGGAGCGGCAGGGCCCAGGCCCTTCCGCTCCCCACCGAAGCCGGAGGAGCAGCCCGCTCGTTAGTCGCCGCTCACCTTGCGCAGCTCGTCGCGCTCGTCGGCCCGCAGCGAGACCACCTTGCCGCGCCGGCCCTCGAGCGCCCGCTCCTTCCAGACACGGAGCCCGCGCCGGAGATAGTCGGCATCGAGCCCGAGGACGTCGCAGATGTTCTGGAAGGAGAAGAGCCAGGTCTGGTCGGGATCCTCGATCCACTCCTCGGCCTCGTGGAAGAGCTGCTGGGCGCGCGCGTCCCGCGCCCCGGCCTGCTTGCGGTACACGTCGACCGCGTCCTCGAGCACGGCGATCATGAGACGGCGCTCGCCGTCATGCTCGCTGCGCCGGCGGACCCGATCGAAGAACTGCGACGGCAGCAAGGTGTCGGGCTGGAAGAGCCCGGCCAGCCGCTCGTCGACGGCGTGTTCACGGTCTTTCATCTGACCCTACCCCTACCCTTCAATATAGTACCTTCGGGTACTCAAAATAGCCGTCTTTTCCTACGGTTGTGCCTTAGACGCCCGCGCGGCGGGCGCATTCAGCCCGGCCATCACACCGGGCGGTATCCCCGGTCGCCTCACGTCGGCGATCGTCGTCTTTTCGAAGAGATCCATGACACGGCGCTGCCCCTCGCGCCATACCCGCTCCATACCGCAGGTGCCAAGCAGCGAGCAGTCCGCAGGCTCGCTCGTACACACGTTGAGCGAGATGGGCCCCTCCACCGCCTCGATCACGTCGCGGAAGGTCATCTGCTCGGCCGGACGGGCGAGGACGTAGCCGCCGTGCGGCCCGCGGCGGGAGCGCACCAGCCCCTTGTGGATCAGCTCCTGGACGATCTTCTCGAGGAACTGCCGGGGCACCCGCTCGCGCTCCGCGATCTCGCCGAGCGAGCAGGCGCGCGCGCTGGCCTCTTCGTTCGCCAGGTGGATCACCGCGCGCAGCGCGTAGTCGATCTTCCGGCTCACCTGCATGATCGCCATGGGGCCTCCTTCAAGACTCCCTCTCCGCCACCCACGCCATCTGGATGCGCTCGAGCTTGCCCTCGCTGGACGCCATCGGATCGTCCGCGAAATCGGGCAGCGCGATCACCCACTTCCGCAAGTCGGTGAAGCGCACGGTGAGCGGATCGACGTCCGGATGCGCCTCCACCAGCTCGGCGGCGATGTCCTCCGCGTCCTCCCAGGTGAGCGCCATCTCAGAGCTCCGCCAGGCGCCGGTTGGCCAGCGCCTCGGTCAGCGAGCGGTCCATGATGCGGCGGGCGAAGGGCTCGGTCTCCTTGCTGAGCGTCTCGACCGCGTCGCGGATGGCGAGGTAGTCCTCGCCTGCACGGGCCTGCTCGAGCGCCGCGACCGCCGCGCGGATACGCTCCCACTCGCCGTCCGCGAGCAGCCGTGCCTCGCGCGCCAGCGAGTCGCGCGTTGCGTGCAGGATCATGTCGGCCTCGACGCGCGCCTCGCGCACCTGCCGCTGGCGCACGTCCTCCTCCGCGTGGTCGATCGACTCCTCCAGCATGCGCTCGATCTCCGTCTCGTCGAGGCCGTAGGACGGCTTCACCTCGACCGAGCGCTCGTGCCCGGTGCGGAGGTCGGCGGCGGTGACGGAGAGGATGCCGTTGGCGTCGATCAGGAAGGTGACCTCGAGGCGCGGCACGCCGGCGGGCAGCGGGCAGATCGGGATCTTGAAGCGGGCGAGGCTCCGGTTGTCGCTGGCCAGCTCCCGCTCGCCCTGCAGGACGTGGATGTCGACCGCCGTCTGGTTGTCGACCGCGGTGGTGAAGGTCTCCTTGACGCTGGTCGGGATGGTCGTGTTGCGGTCCACCAGGCGCGTGAAGACACCGCCCATGGTCTCGATGCCGAGCGAGAGCGGCACCACGTCGAGGAGGAGCATGTCGCGCCGCCCGCCGGAGAGGATGCCCGCCTGGATGCCGGCGCCGAGCGCCACCACCCGATCGGGGTCGAGGTCGGTGAGCGGCGGCCGGCCGAAGACGGCCTCCATCTGGCGGCGCACGAGGGGCATGCGCGTCGAGCCACCGACGGCGACGACGCTGCCGATGTCCTCGGGCCGGAGCCCGGCGTCCCGGAGCGCCTGGCGGCACGGGCCGGCGGTGCGCTCGACCAGATCCTTCACCAGCGTCTCGAGCTCCGCACGCGTGACCGCTCGGCGGACGGGGCCGAGCACGATCTCCGCGCGCTCGGCGTCGCTGAGCGCACGCTTGGCGCGCTCGGCCGCCGCCCGCGCCCGGGCGCGCACGTCGGCGCGGCAGCGCTCCGCCTCGGGCAGCTCGGCCAGCACGAGCTCGGCCAGACGCTCGTCGAAGTCGTCGCCCCCGAGCCGCGTGTCGCCGCTCGTCGCCAGCACCTCGAACACCCCGGCGCGCAGGCGCAGGATCGAGATGTCGAAGGTGCCGCCGCCCAGGTCGTAGACCGCGATCACGCCCTCGTCCTGCTTGTCGAGGCCGTATGCGAGTGAAGCGGCGGTGGGCTCGTTCACCAGGCGCAGCACCTCGAGGCCGGCGAGCCGCCCCGCATCGCGGGTCGCCTGGCGCTGGCTGTCGTTGAAGTAGGCCGGTACGGTGATCACCGCCTGGCTGACCGTCTCGCCGAGCGCCGCCTCGGCCCAGCGCTTGAGCTCGCGCAGGACGTGGGCCGAGACCTCCGGCGGCGTCACCTGGCGGCCCTCGACCACGAAGCGCACGGGGTCATACGCACCCTGGCGGGGCTCCGTGAAGCGGTAGCGTCGGCGGTCCGCGGCGCTCACGTGCTCGAGGCCGAGGCCCATGAAGCGCTTGACCGAGAGGATCGTATCCAGCGGCCGCTCGCCAGCGAGCGCCTTGGCGCGCGCGCCTACGATCACCTCGCCGCCGGGCAGGAAGGCGACCGCCGAGGGCAGCAGTGCCGCCCCCGTCTCCGGGTCGGGCAGCACCCGTGCCCCGCCCTCCTCGAGCACGGCAACCAGGCTGTTCGTCGTGCCGAGATCAATGCCGATGATCGGTCCCACGGAGTCCTTCTCCCATCGCGTCTTCGATGTCGCCGAGCAGCGTGCGCAGGTAGGCGATCTCGGAGAGCCGGCACTTGAGCTCGTCGAGCGACGGCGCGCCCCCGTTGGCCGAGGCGTAGAGGGCGCAGAGCTCGTCACGGAGCACGCCCAGGCGGCCCGTGAAGCCGTCGCGCAGCGCCTCGACCTCCCGGCGCCGCTCGGGGCTGGCCGCGGCGCGCAGCTCCTCGAGCTTCTCCTGTGTCTCGAACACCTCGGCCGCGATCGCCGGGGGCACCTGCGGGCCGCCGTCACCGAGCCGCGCGCCGTGCAGCTCGAGCCAGTAGCGGCCCCGCGCCACGGGGTCGCGGAGCGTGCGGTAGGCGCGGTTCACCGCCGCGCTCGCTGCCAGCGAGAACTCGCGCTCGCGGGGGCCCGCGGTCTGGAAGCGGTCGGGGTGGACCGTGCGCGAGGCGGCATGGTAGCGCCGCTCCAGGTCGGGCAGGTCGAGCGCGAGCTGGCGCGGCAGGCCAAGGACCGCGAAGAGGTCAGCGTCCGCCGGCAGGCGCTGGACCGCCGCGCAGCGCGGGCATACGAGCGCCGCGCCGCTCTCCGCGTGGCATTTCCAGCATTCGCGTCGTGTCGCCTCTGCTGCCTGCATCGTTCCCGAGAAGCATCGCCCGATCAGACGACGAACGAAGAGCCGCAGCCGCAGGTGCGCTTCACGTTCGGGTTGCGCAGATTGAAGCCCGAGGCCATCAGCTCTTCCTTGTAGTCCAGCTCGGTACCCTTCAAGTAGAGAAAGCTCTTGCGATCGACGACCAGCCTGGCGCCGTCGTGCTCGAACACCTTGTCGCCCTCGCGCGGCTGGTCGACGTCCATCTTGTAGGTGAGGCCGGAGCACCCGCCGCCCACCACCTTGACGCGCAGCCCGCCGCCGGGGAGCCCCTTCTCGGCGATGAGGGCCTGGATCTTGCGCGCCGCCTGGTCGGTCATCGAGATCATCGGGTCAGCTCGCCTGCGCGGCCTCCGGCTTCGTCTGCTCGCGCTTCTTCTTCCAGTCCGCGATCGCGGCCTTGATGCCGTCCTCGGCCAGCACCGAGCAGTGTATCTTGACCGGCGGGAGCGAGAGCTCCTGCACGATGTGGGTGTTCTTGATCTGCAGCACCTCGTCCACCGTCTTGCCCTTCACCAGCTCGGTCACGTAGCTCGAGCTCGCGATCGCGCTGCCACAGCCGAAGGTCTTGAAGCGCGCGTCCTCGACGATGCCGTCGTCGTTGATCTTCAGCTGGAGCTTCATCACGTCGCCGCACTCGGGCGCGCCGACCACGCCGGTGCCGACGTTTTCCTCACCCTTGGGAAACGAGCCGACATTGCGGGGATTGGAGTAATGATCGATGACTTTGTCGCTGTATGCCATGCTGCTGCCCTCCTTCAGGAGCGTTGCCACTCGACGGACTTGAGATCGATGCCTTCCTTCGCCATCTCGTAGAGCGGCGAGAGCTCGCGCAGCCGCCGCACCTCGTGAACGACGCGCTCCACCACGTAGTCGACCTCCTCCGCCGTGTTGAAGCGCCCCAGGCCGAAGCGGATCGAGGTGTGCGCCAGCTCGTCGCCCACCCCGAGGGCCTTCAGCACGTAGGACGGCTCGAGCGTCGCCGAGGTGCAGGCCGAGCCCGAGGAGACGGCGATCGGCGGCTCGGTCTCGGCGACCGCGATGGGATGGGTCGAGCCGTTGAGCCCCATGAGCAGCGACTCACCCTCGACGTAGGCGAAGCTCACGTTCAGGTTGCCGGGCAGGCGGTGGACCGGGTGCCCGTTCAGGAAGATCTCGTCGAGCTGCGAGAAGAGCCCCTCGCGGAGCCGCTCGCGCAGCCCGAGCAGACGCTGCGCCTCGTCCGCCATGCCCTCGCGGCAGAGGTCGCACGCCTTTCCGAAGCCGACGATGCCCGGCACGTTGAGCGTCCCGGAGCGGAAGCCGCGCTCGTGGCCGCCGCCGTCGATGATGGGCGTCAGCCGCACGCGCGGGGCCTTCGCACGCACGTAGAGCGCGCCGATGCCCTTCGGCCCGTACATCTTGTGCGCCGACATGGAGAGGAGGTCGATGTTCATCGCCTCCACGTCGACCGGGAGCTTGCCGACCCCCTGGGTCGCATCGCTGTGGAAGAGGACGCCCTTCTCGTGCGCCACCCTGCCGATCTCGGCGATCGGGTTGATCGTGCCGATCTCGTTGTTCGCGAACATGATCGAGACCAGCACGGTCTTGTCGGTGATCGCTCGCCGGACGTCGTCCGGGTCGACAAGCCCGTACTCGTCGACCGGGAGGTAGGTGACCGCCGCGAGGCCCTTCCGCTCGAGGGCCTTACAGGTGTCGAGGACCGCCTTGTGCTCGGTCGCGGCGGTGATGACGTGGTTGCCCTTGTCCTTGTAGAACTCGACCACCCCTTTGATGGCGAGGTTGTCGGACTCGGTGGCGCCGCTGGTGAAGATGATCTCCTTCGCCTTGGCGTTGATCAGGCGGGCGATCCGCTCGCGCCCCGTCTCGGCCGCCTTCTCGGCCTCCCAGCCGTAGCCGTGGCTCCGGCTGGCCGCGTTGCCGAAGGTCTCGGTGAGATAGGGGATCATCGCCTCGAGCACCCGCGGATCGAGCGGGGTCGTGGCGTGGTTGTCCATGTAGATTCCCTTACCGTTCATGCGGGATTCCTCTCCGATTAGCCGACAATCCGGACCGGATGAATCCACTATATTGGCTGTTCCTGGCCTGTCAACCCAGCCCCTGTGTCTGCGCCACTTTCAGAGACGCTGTTCTGAGAGCGCCCGCGGCGGCACGGTGTGGTCGGGGCGAAATATCTCGCGCAGGAAGGCCCCTGTGTGGGACGCCGGGCTCGCGGCGATCTCCTCCGGGGTACCGGCCGCCACCAGGCGGCCGCCCTGGGCCCCGCCCTCGGGGCCCAGGTCGATCACGTAGTCGGCGCTCTTCACGACGTCCAGGTTGTGTTCGATCAGGAGGACCGTGTTGCCCGCGTCGACCAGCCGCCCGAGCACCTGGAGGAGCCGCCGCACGTCGTCGAAGTGGAGACCCGTGGTCGGCTCGTCGAGCACGTAGAGGGTGCGGCCGGTGGCGCGGCGGGCGAGCTCCCGGGCGAGCTTGACGCGCTGCGCCTCGCCGCCCGAGAGCGTGGTCGCGGGCTGGCCGAGCCGGATGTACTCGAGCCCGACCTCGCGCAGCGCCTCCAGCCGCTGGCGGGCGGCCGGCACCGAGCCCAGGAAGTCGAGCGCCTCGGCCACGCTCAGATCGAGCACGTCGGCGATGCTCCGTCCCTTGAAGCGCACCTCGAGCGTCTCGCGGTTGTAGCGCCGGCCGCCGCACACCTCGCAGGTGACGAACACGTCGGGGAGGAAGTGCATCTCGATGGCGATGAGCCCGTCCCCGGCGCACGCCTCGCAGCGGCCGCCCTTCACGTTGAAGGAGAAGCGACCGGGCCCGTAGCCGCGCGTCCGGGCCTCCGGGAGCTGAGCGAAGAGCTCGCGGATGGGGCCGAAGGCGCCGGTGTAGGTAGCGGGGTTCGAGCGCGGGCTCCGCCCGATCGGCGCCTGGTCGATCTCGATCACCTTGTCGAGCATCTGCCAGCCGCTGAGCTCGGCGTGCGCGCCGGGCTCCTGGCGCCCGCCGCCGAGGCGCTTCGCGAGCGCGGGGTAGATCGTGTCCACCACCAGGCTCGACTTCCCCGAGCCCGACACGCCCGTGACGCAGGTCATCGTGCCGAGCGGAACGTCCACGTCGATGCCGCGCAGGTTGTTGGCGCGCGCGCCGCGCACGCCGATCGTCCAGCCGGTGCCGCGCCGGCGCCGGCGCGGCACCGGCACCTCCTCGGCGCCGGCCAGATAGCGCCCGGTGAGCGAGGCGGGGTCCGCCATGATCGCCGCCGGCGGCCCCGCCGACACCACCCGGCCGCCGTGCACGCCGGCGCCCGGTCCCATGTCGATCACGTGGTCGGCGGCGAGGATCGTGTCGCGGTCGTGCTCCACCACGACCACCGTGTTGCCGAGGTCGCGGAGCTGGCGGAGGGTGGCGAGGAGTCGCGCGTTGTCGCGCTGGTGGAGGCCGATCGACGGCTCGTCCAGGATGTAGAGCACGCCGACCAGCTTCGAGCCGATCTGCGTCGCGAGCCGGATACGCTGCCCCTCGCCGCCCGAGAGCGTCGCCGCGCCGCGGTCGAGCGCCAGGTAGTCGAGCCCGACGTCGACGAGGAAGCCAAGGCGCGCCAGGATCTCCTTCACGACGGGGCGCGCGATCTCGCGCTCGGCGGGCGAGAGCTCGAGGCCGCGGAGGAAGCCGAGCGCGTCGCCGATGGGAAGGGCCGACACCTCGACGATGCTCCGCCCCCCGACGCGCACGAAGCGCGCCTCGCGACGGAGTCGCGTGCCCTCGCAGGCCGTGCATCGCCGGTCGCTCACCAGACCTTCCAGCTCCTCCCTGAGCCAGGCGGAGCGCGTCTCCTGCTGGCGGCGCCGGAGGAGCGCCAGGAGCCCCGCGAACGGCCGGCGGACGTTGCGGCCGCCGTGCTCGAACTCGACCTCCTGCTCCCCCGAGCCCTCGAGCAGGACGGCCCGCACGGTCGCCGGCAGATCCCTGAACGGCGTCGCGAGCCGGAAGCGGTACTGCGCCGCGAGGCCCGCGAGCACCGCCTCGAGCCGCGGCAGGGCGCGCAGCACGGCGGAGGAGAGCGCAGCCGGGAGCGGCGCCTCCGGCCTCGGCACGATGAGCGCCGGGTCGAAGCGGCGCTCGACCCCGAGCCCGCCGCACGCCGGGCAGGCGCCATGCGGGCTGTTGAAGGAGAAGAAGCGCGGCGCGAGCTCCGGGTACGAGACCCCGCACGTCGGGCAGGCGTGCCGCTCGCTGAAGAAGAGCGGGCGCGGCGCCTCCGTGCCGGGCTCCACGGATTCGACGAGCGCCGTGCCGTCGCCGTGCCGGAAGGCGACCGCGAGCGAGTCCGCGAGGCGCGTCTCGACGCCCGGACGCACGACCAGGCGATCGACGAGCACCTCGATAGTGTGCCGCACCGTCCGCGCGAGCGCGATGTCCTCGCCGAGCTCGCGCAGCTCGCCGTCGACGCGCACGCGCACGAAGCCGCCGCGGCGGAGCTCGTCCAGCTCCCGGCGGTGCTCGCCCTTGCGGTCGCGGACGAAGGGCGCGTAGACGAACAGCCGCGTGTCCGCCGGGAGCGCCGCCAGCCGGTCCACCACCTGCTCGACCGTCTGCGCCGCGATCTCGCGCCCGCAGGAGTAGCAGATCGGGTGGCCGACGCGGGCGTAGAGGAGGCGCAGGTAGTCGGCGATCTCGGTCACCGTGCCGACCGTCGAGCGCGGGTTCCGGCCCGTCCCCTTCGCCTCGATCGCGATCGCGGGCGAGAGGCCCTCGATGGCGTCGCAGTCGGGCTTCTCCATCTGTTCGAGAAACTGGCGCGCGTAGGCGGAGAGGGACTCCACGTAGCGGCGCTGCCCCTCGGCGTAGAGCGTGTCGAAGGCGAGCGACGATTTGCCCGAGCCCGAGAGCCCGGTGATCACGACCAGCCGGTCGCGCGGGATCTCGACGTCGATGCTCTTCAAGTTGTGGGCGCGGGCCCCGCGCACGATGAGGCACCCCGCCGGGCCTGCCGGCCCCGTGGGGACCCCGCCGGAGCAGCCGGGGCTCGAGTCGATCATGCCCCGAGGGCGCGGCGGGCCTCCGCCACTTCGCGCTCGACGACGCGCCGATACTCGGCGAGCTGCTCCGGCGTATCCGCCTCGAAGCGCAGCACCAGCACCGGCTGCGTGTTCGACGCGCGCACGAGGCCCCAGCCGTGGGGGAAGCGCACGCGCACGCCGTCCACGTCGATGATCTCGCGGCCGGCGGCCCGGAAGCGGTCCCGCACGCGCTCGGCCACCGCGAACTTCAAGTCGTCGGGGCAGTCGACGCGGATCTCGGGCGTGGTGTGTGACGGCGGCAGGTCGGCGAGGAGCTGGTCCACCCGCTTCCCGGTGCGGGCGACGATGTCGAGGAGGCGCGCGCCGGCGTAGATGGCGTCGTCGTAGCCGAAGTACTTCTCCTTGAAGAAGATGTGCCCGCTCATCTCGCCGCCGAGCAGAGCGCCGGTTTCGCGCATCTTGGCCTTGAGTAGCGAGTGGCCGGCCTTCCACATGATGGCGCGCCCGCCGTGCCTGCCGATGTCGTCGTAGAGGCGCTGTGAGCACTTCACCTCGGAAACGATCACCGCGCCCGGATTGCGCGCGAGCAGGTCGCGTCCGAAGACCACGAGGAGCTCGTCGCCCCAGACGATGCGCCCGTTCGCGTCCACGACGCCGATGCGGTCGGCGTCGCCGTCGAAGGCGATGCCGAGCTCCGCTCCCGTCTCGGCGACGGAGCGGATCAGGTCGCGCATGTTGTCGGCGACGGTCGGATCGGGGTGATGGTTCGGGAAGCGGCCGTCCGGGTCGCAGAACAGCTCGCGCACGCGTGCCCCGAGGCGGCGGTAGATGCCCGGCGCGACCGGGCCCGCCGTCCCGTTGCCGGCGTCGACCACGACGTCGATCGCGCGCGCGAGGCGTCCTACCCGCGCGGCGATGTCGTCCTGGTAGACGGGGAGGACGGGGCGGTTCTCGATCGTCCCCTTGCCCGTCTCGAACCTGCCGGCCTCGAGGTGCCGGCGCAGGTCCTGGATCTGCTCCCCGTGCAGGGCGTCCTTGCCGAGGCAGATCTTGAAGCCGTTGTAGTCGGGCGGGTTGTGGCTGCCGGTCACCTGGATGCCGCCGTCCAGGTCCCAGTGGAAGAGCGAGAAGTACATGAGGGGTGTGGGGCAGACGCCGATGTCGAGCACGCGGAGGCCGGCCGACGCGATACCCGCGACGACGGCGGCCGCGTAGCGATCGGAGGTGAGGCGGCAGTCGCGGCCGACCGAGACCACGCGCCGGCCCGCCTCGGCGGCGAGCGTGCCGAAGGTCTGGCCCAGGCGGCGCGCGAAGTCGGCGTCGAAGTCCTTCTCGGCGACGCCGCGGATGTCGTACTCGCGGAAGATGGCGGGATTCAGTCGAGGACCTCCACGTGGTGACGCTCGCGCAGGTCGTGCGAGAGCCAGTTCTGGAACCGCTCCTCGAGCGCCTGGTTGTACAGCGTGTCGCGGATCTCCTCCTGCACCTCGTCGACGGGCTTGTGGCCCGCGCCGATGCGCTGGTCGACGCGCAGGAGGTGGAAGCCGCCCCCGGCGCGCACCGGCTCGCTCACCTTGCCCGCCTCGAGCGCGAAGGCCGCCTGCTCGAGGTCGTGCTCCATCTCGCCGCGGCCGAAGGTGCCGAGCGCGCCGCCCCTGCGGGCCCCGGGGCCCTCCGAGAACTGCTCGGCGAGCGCCGCGAAGTCCTGCCCCTCCTGGGCGAGCGACCGCACCTCGATCGCCTTGGCCCGCGCGTGCGCCACCGAGGCCTCTTCGACCGGGTCCTCGATGGCGAGGAAGATGTCGCGCACCTTGACGCGCTCGACGGTCGCGTAGTCGTCGAGGTGAGCCTCGTAGTAGCGGCGGACCTCCTCGGGCGAGACGTTCACGTGGCTCCGGATCTCGCGGTTGACGAGCGCCGCCTTCTCGAGCTCGCTCTTGACGCGCGCGCGGTAGGCCTCGAGGGTGAGCCCCTGCGCCTCCAGCGCAGCTTTGAAGCGCTCCCGGTCCATCCCGTTGCGCTGCTCGATCTCCTCGATGTAGCGGTCGATCTCGTCGTCGCGGGCGGTGATGCCCAGCGCCTTGATCTCCTTCTCGAGGAGCTTGTCGGTGATGAGGGCCTCCAGCACCCGCGCGGCGGGCGTGCTCTCGGCGTTGCGCTCCTTGGCGTAGCGCCGCACCTCGTGCGCCGTGATCGGCTCGCCGTCGATGGTGGCGACGATGCGATTCGCGATCTCCGCGCGCGCCGCGCCCGCCAGCAGAGCCGGGACGACGAGTGCCGCCACGCGCACCCCGCGAGGCATCGCGCGGCGGCGTATCATGTGGCGGAGAGCCTCTGCAAGTGTGCGCGCAGCTCGGCGATCATGCCGTCATGATCCGTCGCCGCGGGCCGGATCTCCAGCACCGAGCCGCCCGCCATGCGCGCGCGTCCCTTGCTGCCGCGCACGAAGGCGAGCACGCCCTCGGGGCTGAGCGGCGTCCCGGGATCGAACTCGAGCACCACGCCCTCGCCGCGCCGACGCGCACGGACGATGCGCAGGTCCTTGAGCCAGCGGCGAAGCTCCATCAGCCGGAGCAGGGTGTCCGCCTGGGGCGGGGTCGGCCCGTAGCGATCGGCGAGTTCGGCCGCGATCTCCTCCACGTCGCGCACGCCGCGGATGCCCGCCAGGCGCTTGTAGACCACCAGGCGCTGGCTCACGTCGGCGATGTATGTCTCGGGGATGAAGGCCGGGATGCCGAGCTGGACTTCGGGCTCGACCTCCGTCTCGGCCGGCGTGCCGCGCAGCTCGCGCACCGCCTGCTCGAGCAGGTGGGTGTAGAGCTCGAGGCCGACCGCCGCGATGTGCCCCGACTGCTGCTTGCCGAGCAGGTTCCCGGCGCCCCGGATCTCGAGGTCGTGGGCCGCGAGGCGGAAGCCTCCGCCCAGGTCGTCGAGCTCCTGCAGGACGCGGAGCCGCTTCTGTGCCTCGGGCGTGATCAGGTGCTCGCCCGGTATCAACAGATAGGCGTAGGCGCGATGGTGCGAGCGGCCGATCCGGCCGCGCAGCTGGTAGAGCTGGGCCAGGCCGAAGGTGTCGGCGCGGTTCACGATCATGGTGTTGGCGGTCGGGATGTCGAGCCCGGACTCGATGATCGCCGAGCTGACCAGCAGGTTCGTCTTCCCGTGCATGAAGTCGAGCATGGTGCGCTCGAGCCCGCGCTCGGCCATCTGCCCATGCGCCACCGCAATGCGCGCCTCGGGCACGACCTCCGCCAGCCGCCGGGCCATGGCGTCGATGTTCTCGACCCGGTTGTGCACGAAGAAGACCTGGCCCCCGCGCCCGAGCTCGCGCAGGACGGCGTCGCGGATGACCGCCTCGTCATAGCGCGTGACGTAGGTGCGGATCGCGAGGCGATCGACGGGCGGCGTCTCGATGACGGAGAGATCGCGGATGCCCGAGAGCGCCATGTTGAGCGTGCGCGGGATCGGCGTGGCGGTGAGGGTGAGGACGTCCACGGTCGGGCGCAGGCTGCGGATGCGTTCCTTCGCCTTCACCCCGAAGCGGTGCTCCTCGTCGACGATGAGGAGCCCGAGGGCGCGGAACGCGACGTCCTTCTGGAGCAGGCGGTGCGTGCCGATCACGACGTCGACCTGCCCCGCGGCGAGGCCGGCGAGCGTCTGCTTGCTCTCGGCCGCGGAGTGGAAGCGGGAGAGCATCTCGACCCCGACCGGATGGCCCGCGAAGCGGGTGCGGAAGGTCTCCAGGTGCTGCTGGGCGAGGATCGTGGTCGGCACCAGCACGGCGACCTGCTTGCCGCCGAGCACGGCGACCCAGGCAGCGCGCATCGCGACCTCGGTCTTGCCGTAGCCGACGTCGCCGCAGATGAGGCGGTCCATCGGCTTCTCGCGCCCGAGGTCGGCGAGCACGTCGTCGATCGCGTGCTGCTGGTCCGGGGTCTCCTCGAAGGCGAAGCGCGCCGCGAACTCGGCGTAGAGACCGTCGGACTCCCGGTAGGGCGCCCGGCCGTGCGCCTCGCGCGCGGCGTAGACCCGGACCAGCTCGTGCGCCATGGCGAGGAGCGACTCGCGCGTCTTCGCCTTGACGCGCTCCCACGAGGTGCCACCCAGCTTGTCGAGCGGCGGCGCGGCGCTGTCGGCGCTCACGTAGCGCTGCACCAGGTTGATGCGGTCGACGGGCAGGTAGAGGCGGTCGCCGCCCGCGTACTCGAGGTGGAGGTAGTCGCCCTCGGTGTCCGCCACCTGCATGTGGCGGAGCCCGCGGTAGACGCCGATGCCGTGGTCGACGTGGACCACGTAGTCATTGGGCTTGAGCTCGGCGAGGGTGGAGAGGAAGTCCGCCGGCCGCGCCCGCGGCCCGCGCCGCACCTGCCGCCGCTCGCCGAGGATCTCCGCCTCGGTCGCGAGCGCGAGGCGGTCGGCAGGGAGCCAGACGCCGCGCGTGAGCTCGCCTACCAGCGCGAGCACCGCGCGGCCGGGAGCCGAGAGCGCCTGGGGGAAGGCCGCGCGGGTCGGCGTCAGGCTGAGCCCGTGTCCGGCGAGGAGCGCCACCATGCGGTCGCGCTGCGACTCGGTGGTGGCGACGAGCACCGGCCGGACGTCCTCCCGCTGCCAGTCGCCGAGCCGCGCCGCGACCGCCCCGAGCGGCCCCTCGGCGCCCGGCGCCGTGCGCAGCGCGAGGCCCTCCGTCGCGTAGGTGGTGGCCTGGAGGGCGTCGCCGTCGAGCACCTCGAGCCCCTCCACCTCGACCCGCGGGCGGCCGCCGAGCAGGGCCCGCCACGCCGCGGCGGGCAGGTACAGGCGCTCGGGGGGCGGGTGAAAGCGCGCTTCGCGGACGGCCTCGGCCGCATGCGCCTCGATCTGCACCCAGGCCGTCTCGACCGCCGCCTCGACCGCACCCGCCCCCTGCATCCAGAGGAGCGTCCCCGCGGGCAGGTAGTCGGCGAGCGTGCCCGGCTCCTCGTAGAGATAGGGAAGGAGCTGCTCGGTGCCCGGGAGGACGAGCTGGCTCCGAACCGCCTCGACCAGGTCGCGCCGCTCCTGACGGGCGAGGCCGAGCTCGGCGGCGCGCGCGTCGACCAGACGCGCCGCCGCCGCGCCGAGGCGCGAGAGCCCAAGCTCCCGAATCGGCAGGAGCAGCACGTCCTCCACACGCTCGAGCGAGCGCTGCGAGGACGGGTCGAAGGCGCGGATGCTCTCGACCGTGTCGCCTGCGAACTCGAGCCGCACCGGCCGCTCGTACCCGGCGGGGAAGGCGTCGAGCAGGCCGCCCCGCACGGCGAGGTCGCCCGGGTCCTGGACGAGCGGCACGCGGTGGTAGCCCCACTCGACCAGGCCCGCCGCGAGGCCGTCGGGCGTGAGCGGCTCGCCGGCCACCACGTAGGTCACCGCGCCCGCGAACGTGGCACGAGGCAGGCAGCGTTCGATCCATGCCTCGGCCGACGTGACCACGATCGGGGCGGGGGTGTGCACGAGGTGGTAGAAGCCCTCCAGGCGGGCGGCGACGGCCTCGCGCGCGGGGGAGAGAGCCTCGAAGGGCGGCACCTCGCGCGCCGGCAGGTGGTGGACGCGGCGGCCGAGAGGCCCCGCGCCCGGCGGCTCACCCAGGAAGAAGCGCAGGTCGGCGGCGAAGGCCTCCGCCTCACCCCCGCTCGCGCACGTCACCACGACCGGCCGCGGCCGCCGCTCGAGCAGGCGCGCGAGGCAGAGCGCCGGCGCGCTGCCGCGCAGCCCCCCGACGCGCACCCGGCCCGCGGGCTCGGCGTCGAGCCGCTCGGCCATTCGTCCGACGAGATCGGTGAGCGACGTCTGCATGGAACCCGTCGGCGCCCGATCCGCGCTGCGCAGCCGCGCGGGAGCGCTAAGATGACCCACGAAGCGTTGCGCAAGGGCCGGCGGGGTGCCGCCGCCGTGACCTCCGCAGGGCCCGCGCGCACCCGCAGCCTGCGGGGGGACGCCGCGGCCGACGCGGCGCGCGTGGACCGAGGACCGGGAGCGCCGGCGGCACCCCGCCGACCCCCCGCCGCACCCTGGGTTCCGGCATCATCCCCGCCTCCCCCCCGCGCGCACGATCGCGTAGAGCGGGATGACCAGGCGCTTCTCGTCGGGATGGTCGGTGAATATCTCCACCCTGGACTCCACCTTGCCGGGCTTGAGGCCGTCGCGCAGGCGCAGGGTCAGGCGATACTCCTGCCCCTCCTGCACGGCGGCCAGGGTGTAGGTCACGACGTCGTCGGGCACCGTGACGCTGGTCACCGTGAGCGGGCGGGCACCGCGGTTGCGGATGTAGAGGTCGCGCTCGGGGGCGGCGCCGCCGCGCAAGACGCCGAAGGTGACCTGGGGCGGGAGCACGACCACGTCGCCCTCGACGCTGCCGAAGACGGGGAGCGTCAGCACCGGCTCGCGCGGGCTCGTGGTGTGGAGCGTGAGCTGTTCGTTGAAGTGGCCCAGCGCCATGTCGCGGTCGATCTCGACCAGCAGGCGCTGCCCGGGGCCATCGGGGCGCGGCTCGAGCCGGGCGTGCACGTGCGGGCTCGTGGGCTCGACCCGCTCGACCGCATAGCGCTCGCCGGGCCGCCCGGACGTGACGATCACCTCCCGCCGGGTCGCCTCGCCCCGGCGAATGTGCCCGAGGTAGAGCGGCTGCGGCGCGAGGACCAGGTCGGCGACCACCTGGCCGGCGAGCGAGAGCCCGACCACGGGTGCCTCGGGGTCGTTGGTGTAGACGTTGACGGTCTTGGTCGTCCGCCCCGCCAGCCGCGCGGTGTCGAGGCTCACGGCGACACGCGCCTCGCCGCCCGGCGGGACCTCGCGCTCCGAGAGGACGGCGACCGTGCAGCCGCACGAGCTCTTCACGTGGTCGATGCGCAGCGTGGCGCCGCCCCGGTTCGGCACCCGGAAGGTGTGATCGACGCGCGCGCCCCGATCGACCGTGCCGAAGTCGAAGACCGGCTCGTCGAGCGCGATGCGCGGCCGGCCCTCCTCGGCCGCTCCCAGCCCGGCCGCCACGACGAGCGCCAGGCCGGCACCCCATCCTCCCCTCATGCGCCCTCCTCCGGCACGAGCAGCCCCAGGTACACCGCCGTCATCCGCCTCGGGAACTCCATCGTACCCAGGTTCTCATAGCGTAGCGCGCACGCGCCGGCGAGCGCGGCCCCGGCCAGCGCGCGGGCCGGGCGCGGGCGCCTTTTCCTCCGGGGAGAGATGCGGCGCCGCGCCTACCGCTTCGCCTCTTCCGGCTTCTCCCGCGCGGCGAGGGCGACGGCGAGCTCGCGCGCGGCCTCCGCGAAGTCGGGCTTCGAGCGCAGGGCCTCGCGATAGTGGGCAATGGCCTCGTCGGCCTGGCCCCCCCGGGCGAGCGCGAGCCCCAGGTTGAAGTGCGCGACCGCGTCGGGGCGGAGCCGGACCCCCTGCTCGAGCTCCCCGACGGCCCCGCCGACGTCGCCGGTCGCGAGCAGCGCGAGCCCGAGGTTGTTGTGCAGGTTCGGGTACTCGGGTTTCAAGAGCAGCGCCGCCCGGTAGGGGGCGATCGCCTCCTCGGCGCGGCCCTTCCGCTGGAGGACCACACCCAGGTTGTAGTACGCGTCGGGATTCGAGGGCTCGAGGGCGACCGAGGCGGAGAAGTGCAGGGTCGCCTCGTCGAGCCTGCCCTGGCGCGCGAGCGCGTCGCCCAGGTTGTTGTGGGCGAGCCAGTTGTCGCTAGTCACCTCGAGCGCGTGCGTGAAGAGCGCGACCGAGTTCTGCCAGTAATGGACCTGGCTCCAGGTGAGGCAGCCGAGCGCCCCCAGGAGCGCGGCGGCCCCGGCAGCGATGAGCGGCGGGCGGATCGGCCAGCGGCGGAGCAGATCGTGGGCGCCCCACGCGACGACGAGGAACGGGCCCACGAGCGGAACGTACACGAATCGGTCCGCCATCGCCTGGCTCCCGGCCTGCACGATGCCGATCACGGGTACGAGCGTGACCAGGAACCAGAGCCATCCCACCAGCAGGTAGGAACGCCGCCGGAGCGCGAAGGCGGTCGTTGTCAGGAGAAGGAAGGCAGCCCCGGCGAGGTCCCACGCCGGCCACGCCGAGGGGTAGGGATAGAAGACCGCCAGGTCGGTCGGCCACACGGTCTTTCCGAGGTAACGGGCGTACGAGACCGCCGCATTCGCGAGGCGGGCCGCCACGGGAAAGCGGTCGAGGTGCCCCACCGCGCCGGACCGCCCGGCTGCGATCAGCTCCATGACGCCCGCGCCCGCGGCCAGGACGAGCAGCGGAACCTTTTCCAGGACGAGGCGCGCCGACATCCCGCGCCCGAGCGGCCAGACGTCGAGGAGCAGAAGCACGAACGGCAGCGTGACGAGCATGGGCTTCGCCATGAGCCCGAGCGCCAGCGCCAGCGCGACCGCGGCATATCGTCCCGGGCCCGGTCGCTCGGCGTAGCGCCCGTAGGCGCCGATGGCGAGGAAGGCGAAGAGCGCGCTCAGCAGGTCCTTGCGCTCCGCCACCCAGGCGACGGACTCGACGTGCAGCGGGTGGAGGGCGAAGAGCGCCGCCACCACCGCGCTTCGCCACCGCGCGCGGGTGAGGCGCACGAGGACGAGGAGCAGGAGCACCGTGTTGACCACATGCAGGAAGAGGTTCGTCGCGTGGTGACCCGCCGGGTTCGATCCCCACAGCTCCACGTCGAGCATGTGCGAGAGCCAGGTGAGGGGATGCCAGAGGGCGGCGTGCGTGGCGGTGAACGCCCAGTGGACGCCAGCGAGCGTGAGCCCGCCCCGGACCGCGGGGTTGGCGGTCACGTAGAGGTCGTCGTCCAGGTTGAGGTAGCCGCAGTGGAGGACCGGCCAGTAGGCGGCAGCGGTGGCGAGAGCGAGAAGCGCGGCGAGCCACGCCACGCTCCATCTCGACCCCGTCGGCAGCCCTGGGCGGAGGGCGGCGGCCGTGTCGGCCACGGGCGTCAACGTCCTCCCGCCCTCTCCGCGGGCCTCCGTTGCGCCCCGACGAGCTGCTCACCCAGCGCCGGATCGGGCCCGGCTGCGGCCGCGGTCAGGGCCAGGGGAGCGCGCGCTGCGCCCTCGTCGTCGAAATCGTCGAACGCAAAGTCGGTCCGCAGGCCGTTCAGGTAGGGCAGGAGCGCGAACACCGCGACCAAGACGAGGGCGAGGCGGGCGCGCGGCGGACCTGTGCTCGTCTCGGCCATCCCCGCTCTCAATCGAGCGGGAGGAACCGCTCGCCCCGGTAGAGATACGCGGGCAGCTCCGGGTATCGGGCGCGCAGCACCGCGTTCCGCTCGCGCAGGTCCGTCGCCACCACCCAGGGTCCGTCGAGCGTCGGCCGGTTGACGTTCAGGTGGGGCAGGAAGAGCGTGAACCCCTCCCGGTCGTAGGCGATCTCGTCCGTGCAGGCGGGCGTGAGCGTGCTCCCCGGCTCGAGCCGGAGCGTCGCATCGCCGTTCAGGTTGACGGCCGGGAGCGGAGTCGGCGACGCGGCCTGCCGGACGCGCTCCTCGAGCCGCGCTCCCGACCATCCTTCCGCACGCGCCTGGCGCAGGAGCTCCTCGAGCACGCAGTGGTCCGCCCGCCGGTACGCCTTCTCGGTGGCCGAGGCGGACAGACCGGCCGCGCGCAGCCCGTTGATCAGCCGGTTGCCCCAGGCGACGGCGACGAACACGAGGCCCGAGCGGAGGCCTTGCGCGCGCGCCTTCGCGACGAGGTCGACTTTCATGCTCGGGACGCCGGTCTGGTAGATCCGGAAACGACTCGGCATCCCGACGAGGAGCGAGTAGAGGAGGCAGGCCGTCACCAGGATCGTCAGCCCGTCGATCAGCCTGACGGGACGGCCAAAGTCGCCGAACTGGAATCGCCGCCGCCGCGCGGCCCCGTACAACCCGACGACCGCGCGGGCCGTGAGCGGCAGGAGGAACGCGAGCCCCGTGTGGACGAAGCGCGGCCCGAGATAGGAATCGCGGTGCCAGTAGAAGAAGTAGGCGGCGGGCAGCGACAGGAAGAGGAGCAGCAGGCGGCGGTCCCACCGCCGCTCACCCAGACCGAGCGCGAAGAAGGCGCCGACCGCGGCCAGGCCCGGGACCGGGGTTTCGAAGAGATACTCGTTCAGCATGCTCAGGTTCAAGAGCTGATCGCCGAGACCCGTCCAGGGCGTGTGGCGCTCCCCCCACGGCGACTCGTGGAAGCCGAGGCCGTGGCTCGCTCCCCAGAGCTTGATGTACCCCGGCAGGAAGGGGTGGCCCGTGGTCGCCCAGTTGAAGGCGAGGAGCGAGCCGGCGAGCGCCCCGAAGGCGGCCGCAGCGAGCCCGACATCGGCCCAGCGGCGACGGCGCAGGACCTCGGGAAGGGCGAAGCAGGCCATCGTCCCGCCGGTCGCGAAGGCACACACCGGCCGGCAGAGAAAGCCGGCGCCGAGGGCGGCGCCCCAGAGGAGGGGCCAGCGGCCACCGCCGGTCTCCTCCCAGCGGACGAACGCGAGCATGGCGAGCGACACGAAGAAGAGCGTCGGCGCATGGTTCATGAAGCTCGCACCCATGAACAGGAAGAAGGGCGAGAGGAGGAAGAGCGCCGCCGTGAGCTGCGCCACCGCCTCGTCATAGATCCGGCGGGTGAAGGCCACCGCGACGGCGATCGTCCCGAGCGAGAGGACGATCGGCACGGCCCAGGGCGCCCCGGCCCACAGCCCGAGCGCCAGGAGGGCGGAGTGGCCGGGGGGATACTGCGCGTACCATCCGTGCTCGTCGACGATCAGGTGCTGCGTGGTGAAGAACTCGGGGAGCGCGGGCGGTAGGCTCTTGACCAAACCCGCAGCGAAGATGCGCGCCTGGAAGAACTGCGCGATCTCGTCGACCATGACCGGCCGGCAGTGGAAGACGACCACCGCGATCGTGACCAGCACGGTGCCCGTCGCCGCGAGAACGAGTGGAAGCGCGGCGGGACGGAGCCACACCGCCAGCGCGCCTCCGCCCCGCCGCAGCGCGCGCAGGAGCCGCGGCGGCGCCAGCATGCCGGCGAGCCACGCGCCGGTCGCGAAGATGGTGCTCCCGAGGACCCAGCCCGCGGGGCCGAAGAGCCCCCGCGTGTCCGCATACGGACCGAAGATGGTCGCGACCGGGAGGAACGGGAGCGCGAGCAGCAGAACGCCCGCCGCCCGGAACCCCGCCCCGCCCGGACGCATGCCGATCGCGACCGGCCGGTCCCACACCCCGGCCATCAGCCTCGCCATGGTGCTGACTCGAAGGCCGGCCGCCTGGTCCGACGAACGGGGCTCGAACGCGTCAGCGGTAGACGCAGACGCACTCGGTCGGGTTGTTGGGCGGGGAGCAGATGCCCACGCAATCGCTGTCCACCTGGCAGAGGTGGTCCTTGTTGGTGGAGCAGGCGCCGCTCGTCTGCCCCTGCTGGATCACGCAGAACCCGACGCAGGTCGACGGCGCGTTCGGATCGCAATTCTCGCCGTCGTCGATCCGGCCGTTGCCGCAGGTGTGGCGGAGGTTCAGCGTGTAGCTGATCGGGTTCGCCCGGAACGTGTCGCCCGCGTCGCCTTGCCCAAAGACAGTGGCCCTGATGACGAGCGAGAGGGAGGTGTACAGGTCGGTCGCGAGCGGCGCGTACTGCCCGCGCAGGCAGTTGATCATCTGGGGGGTGACGAACGGGAACAGCTGCACGAAGGTCGTGTTGGGCGCGCCGCTGCCCGATTGGTCGATCGTGCTGTTGATCGGGTTGATGACCGCTCCGATGAAGAGCTGGTCATTGCGCAGCCCGCGGCACGCGATCGGGAATCCGTTGCGGGACGGGACGAACTGGCGGAAGCGGCGCGCTCCCCGGATCTTGTAGTGCAAGGCGATGTGGTCGATCTGGATCGCCTGGTCGATGAGGTTGTTCTGCAGCTGGATGTAGACCCCGCAGGGATTGGCGAAAGGGTTGTTGCGGTCGGGGAAGAAGAGGGTCTGGGCGCCGTAGGTGTTCCAGAGCCCCATCTCGTACACGCCGTCGGCGATCTGCGAGTCCAGCTTCGGGATCTCGCACGTGATCATGGTGCTGCTCGTGCTCTCCATACCCCTGAACCACCCGACCGCCCGGAAGACCGACCCGTTCGGGTTGTTGTCGGCCCGGGCGACGCCCGTGGCCAAGAGCGCGGCAAGGGCCGCCGCGACCAGTATCCCTCGTTCCACGATCCGCATGACTCTCCTCCCCGCCCCTCCAGCCCCGACGCCCGCACGCATCAGAGATGGCTCACGATCTCCTCACCCGAAAGCTCCACGAACGCCGTCCGGCCGATCTCCTCGAGGCACACGTAGCGGATGTGCCTCCCGGCCGACTTCTTGTCGGACCGCATGGCGAGCGCGAGGGCCGCGGGCGTGAGGCCCGACGGCATATCGGTCGGAAGCCCCGCCCGCTTGAGCAGCGCGGCCAGACGCCGGGCGGTCTCTGCCTGGCAGCGGCCGAGCGCCACCGACACGCGTGCGGCCGCGACCATGCCGATCGCCACCGCCTCTCCGTGGAGCAGCCCGCGGTAGCCCGTGAGCGCCTCGAGGGCATGGCCGACCGTGTGCCCGAAGTTGAGCACGGAGCGGCTGCCGTGGATCTCCTGCTCGTCCTCGGCCACCACGCGCGCCTTGTAGCGCACGCAGGCGGCGACCACCGGGACGATCGCGTCGCGCTCGAGGCCGATCACGCGTTCGAGCCCCTCCTCGAGTTCGCCGAAGAGGGCCGCATCGCCGATCGCCGCCGTCTTGATGACCTCGGCCACCCCGGCGAGCAGCTCGCGTCGCGGCAGCGTCGCAAGCGTGTCGACGTCGGCCAGCACCAGGCGCGGCTGATGGAAGGCGCCGATCAGGTTCTTGCCGAGCGCGTGGTTGACGCCGGTCTTGCCGCCGATGGCCGCGTCGATCTGCGCGAGCAGCGTGGTCGGCAGGAGCACGGTCGGCAGGCCGCGCAGGAGGGTCGCGGCCGCGAAGCCGGCCAGGTCGGTCACCACCCCGCCGCCGAGCGCGACCAGCGGCGAGCGGCGCTCGATCCCCGCCTCGAGCAGGCGATCGTAGAGGACCGCGAGCGAGGCGAGGTTCTTCTGCTCCTCGCCGTCGGGGATCGCGACCGCAGCCGGCGCGAAGCCGGCGGCGCGGAGCGAGTCGAGCACCGGCTCGCGGTAGAGCGCGCCGACGCGCTCGCTGGTGACCAGCGCGCAGCGCCCCCCGAAGCCGGCCGCCGCGAGCCGCGCCCCGATCTCCGCCAGCACGCCGGGGGCGACCACCACCGGGTAGGAGCGCTGTCCGAGCTCCACCCGCACCTCCTCGCCCGTCTGCCCGCGGATCACCCGCACCTCCGCCCCTCGCGCCACCGCCGCCTCACCGTCCCGCCACGAGCGCCCGGACGCGCTCCACCACCTCGTCCACGCCGAGCCCCGAGGTGTCGATCGCGTGCGTCGCGAGCGCGTAGGCTGGCGCGCGCTCGGCGAGCAGCTCCCGGATGCGCGTCAGGCGATCGCCCCCGGCGCTTCCATCGGCCAGGAGCGGTCGGTTCCCGGGATCGCCCACGCGGCGCAGGATCTCCTCGGGCGAGGCGGCGAGGCAGACGATCGGCCCGGAGGCCGCGAGCCGGCGGCGGTTTTCCGGATCGAGCAGCGTGCCGCCGCCGGTGGCGATCACCGCCTCGGGCACCAGGCACGCCTCGGCGACGGCGGCGCGCTCGAGCTGGCGAAAACGCGCCTCGCCGTCACTGGCGAAGAGGTCCGCCACCTTCTTCCCGCTGGCGGCCTCGACCAGCCCGTCGATGTCGACGAAGGGGCGCCCGAGGCGCCGCGCCAGGCGGCGGCCGACCTCGGTCTTCCCGGTGGCCATGAAGCCGGTCAAGATCACCTGCGGCACCTCTAGAAGCTCCGCACGTGCTCGAGGTAGCCGTCCAGGTTGCGGCGGATCTCGGCCAGCGAGTCGCCGCCGAACTTCTCGAGGAAGGCGTCCGCGATCACGAAGGCCACCACCGCCTCGGCGATCACCGCCGCGGCGGGGATGGCGACCACGTCGGAGCGCTCGATGGCGGCCCTGGCCTCGTCCTTCGTCTCGATGTCGACGGAGTGGAGCGGGCTCATGAGGGTCGAGAGCGGCTTGAAGGCGGTGCGCACCACCACCGGCTCCCCGCTCGACATGCCGCCCTCGGTGCCGCCCGCGTTGTTGGTGCGGCGCTCGAAGCCGCGCGTGCCCTCGTTGAAGTAGATCTCGTCGTGCACCTGCGAGCCGGGACGGCGCGCGGTCTCGAACCCGAGGCCGATCTCGACCCCCTTGGCCGCCTGCACGCTCATGAGCGCCTGCGCCAGGCGCCCGTCGAGCTTGCGATCCCACTGCGCGTGGCTGCCGAGGCCGGGCGGGAGGCCGATCGCGACCGTCTCCACCACGCCCCCCAGCGTGTCGCCCGCCGCCTTGCACTCGTCGATGCGCGCCATGATCCGCCGCTCGGCCTCCGGGTCGGCCATGCGCACGGGCGACTCCTCGGCGCGCGCGAAGATCTCCTGGGCCGTGAGCGCGCCGTGCCGGGCCATGATGCCGCCGATCTCCGCCACCCATCCGAAGACCCGGATGCCGAAGGGGGCGAGCAGGCACTTCGCGACCCCGCCCACCGCCACTCGCGCCGCCGTCTCGCGCGCGCTCGCTCGCTCGAGCACGTTGCGCACGTCGCGGTGGTTGTACTTGAGCGCGCCGGCCAGGTCCGCATGGCCGGGCCGCGGCCGCGTGACCGCGAGATTCGGATCCCGGTCCTCGGGCCGGGGCGACATCTTCTTCTCCCAGTTGCGCCAGTCCCGGTTCTCGATCCAGAGCGTGATCGGCGACCCGAGCGACTCGCCCCAGCGTACGCCGGAGCGGATCTCGACCTGGTCCTGCTCGATCTTCATGCGGCCGCCGCGCCCGTAGCCTTGCATGCGGCGGGCCAGATCTCTGTTGATGGCCGCGATGTCGATCGGCACCCCCGCCGGGAACCCCTCGACGACGGCGGTCAGTCCGGGCCCGTGCGACTCCCCGGCGGTCAGGTAGCGCAGCGGCATCTCATCCGCCTTGCCGACGCCCCTGCCACAGCCGTTCGGCGGACGGCAGCGCTGCCGTGCCCGCGGCCACGATCCGCGGCGTGACGAAGACGAGCAGCTCCTCGAAGTGCGAGGTGCGTTGCAGGCGCTTGAAGAGCCAGCCCAGCACGGGAACGCCGCGCAGGTACGGCAGGCCCGTCTCGGCCTGGTCGGCCGTGTTGCGGAAGATGCCGCCCAGCACCACGGTCTCGCCGTCCTTGATGAGGACGTTGGAGTTCGCCTCACGGCTGATCTCGTTCGGGATGCCGTCGACGGAGCGCCCCTGCGTGAAGTCGGGCTGGCTCGACTTGGCGTAGATGCTCATCAGGATGTAGCCGTCCGCGGACACCTGCGGGGTGACCACGAGCGTGATGCCGGTGTTGATCTTCTCCGTCGCCGTGCTGGCGCTCCCCGCCGCCCCGCCCGTACCGGTGTTGATGACCGTGCCGGTGGAAGGCAGCTTGACGCGCAGGATCGTGAGGCTCTGGATGGTCGCCGCGACATTGTTCAGCGTGATGACCCGCGGGCGGCTGATCACCTTAGCCTTGCCCAGCTGCTCCAGGGCGGTCAAGCGGGCCGCGAGCGCGTGCACCCCGTCGAGCGAGCCGAGCGCCAGGTCGATGGCGGACCCGCTCCCGGGCCCGAACCCGCCGAAGCCGTTGCTCACCGGGAAGTCGAACAGGAAGGGGACCGGCGGGCGCGCGACGCCGCCCGTGCCCACGGGCGCCGAGCCCTGGTTCAGCCCCGCGCCGCCGATGCCGACCGTGCCCGGGAAGTTGAGGCCGGTCGGGTTCCCGGTCTGCGGACCCGCCTGGAAGCTGTAGCCCCACTGCACGCCGAGCGCGCGCGCCAGGTCGCGCGTCGCCTCGACGATGTTGGCTTCGATCAGCACCTGCGGGCTCTGCACGTCGAGCTCGTGAACGAGCGTCTGCGCGTCGTCGATGCCACGCGGGATGTCGCGCACGATGATGGTGTTGGTGCGATCGTCGAAGGTGACGCTGCCGCGGTCGGTGAGCACGCCCTTCACCTTCTCGATGAGCGCCTCGTCGGCCTTGGCGTAGTTGACGCGGACGTACCTGACGCGCAGCGGCTCGAGCTCGGTTGCGGCCTCCTGCGCCGCCCGCAGCGCCTCGCGCTCCTCCTTCAGACGGGAGACGGTCGAGATGCGGACGACGTTCCCCTCCTGCGTCTTCTCGAGCCGGTTCGAGCGCAGCACGAGATCGAGCGCCTGATCCCAGGGGACGTCGGTCAGGTGCAGCGTGACCTTCCCCTTCACATCGTCGGTCGCGATGATGTTGAGCCCGCTCACGTCGGCGAGCACGCGGAGCACGTTCTGGATGTCGGCGTCCTTGAAGTCGAGCGAGATGCGCTGGCCGGTGAAGCTCGACTCGCGACGCACGGCCTGCGCCGGCGGCTGCGGGTGCGGAACCGCGGCGGCGCGCTTGGGCGGCGCTGGCGGCGCCTCGGGGGCCGGGGCAGGCTCCACCGCAGCGGCGCGCTTGGGCGGCGCCTCGGGGGGCGGGGCAGGCTCTGCCTCGGCGGCGGGCGGCGCTGGCGGCGCCTTGGGGGGCGGGGGAGGCTCCGCCTCGGCGGCGGGCGGCGCCGTCTCGCCCTTGGGAGCGGCCCCGGCCCTGGGCTCCGCCTCGGCAGCCGCCACCCGCTCGGGCGGCGTGGCGGCGGGCGGAGCGACCGCGTCGAACTCGGTCCCCGCGGCCGGGCCGCTCTCGGCCGCAGCGACGAGGATCAAGTGCGCGGGGTCGCGATCGGCCATCCCGGTCTCGCCCAGCTCGGCCACCAGCCGGTTGCCCTCCCGATGCACGGCGTGCGTGCCCACCGGGCGGTTCAGGTCGGCGACGACGCGGAGCGCGTCACCGTTCCGGGCGACGCGGACGCCCGCCACGACGTCGTCGGTGAGCGGGAAGCGCGTGAGCCCCGTCGGCTTGGCGGGCTGCGGGCCGTGCAGGTCCATGACCAGCCGCGGCGGCACCGAGAGTACGAAATCGCGCACGTGGTCCGGCGCGCGCGTGAGCCCGATGACGAGGCGCCGGCCCGCGCCCCTCACCTCGACCTTGACGTCGCGCACGGCGAGCGGGGCGGCATCGCGCCCCTCCGGGGCGCCCGGCGTCTCGACCGACCCGGGCGCCTCGGCGACGGCCAGCGCCGCGGCCGGCTCGCTCGGGGCCGTCGCCGCGGGCGCAGCCGCGATGACGCTCGCGTCGCCCAGGTCGACGATCACCCTGGCGCCCTCGCGGCGCACGACGTGTGTGCCCGGCGCACGGGACAGGTCCACGACCGCGCGCAGCTGCCCGCCGAAGGAGCCGACGCGCACCCGCGAGACCAGCTCGTCGGAGAGCGGCAGGGTGGTCACCTGTCGCGGCTCGGCCGGACGCGGCCCGACCAGGTCGAGCACGAGCCGCGGCGGCGAGCCGATCTCCTGGTCACGGACCGCCTCGGGCGCGTGCGTGAGCGTCAGCGTGAGCCGTCGGCCCGCGCCCACCTCCGCCACCTCGGCATTCGTCACGTCGATCCAGGCGGCCTCGGCACCCGCCGCCTCGGCCCCGGTCGTCGCTGCCTGGGCACCCTCCGGTGCAGGCGCCGTCTTGATCGGCGAGCACGCGAGGCCGCTCACGAGCAGGACAACCGCACCACCCGACCTCCTCATCACTTCCCCCTCTCGGCCGTCCGCAGCTCCATCGTCACGTGGTTCTCGCGGTGCTCGCCGTAGTAGTCGACAGCGTCCTCCGTGATGAGCACGCGCCCCCGCTCGATGCTGCGCACCTGGCCCCCGTTCGGACCTATGGGCGTGCCGACGTGGATGATGTAGCCGAGGCCCTGATCGTCCTCGACGACCGCACGCGGGTCCCTGGTGTCGTAGATGACCGCCACCAGACGGAGCTGCGCGACCTCGTAGCGCTGGAGCGGGGTGCGCTGCTCGCCCGTGTGCTGGGTTGCCCCCACACGCGGCGGCCGGAACGGATCGCGCCGCCCGGCTGGGTCGTACGGGATGTCCCCCATGGGCTCGGTCGTACGGGCCATCTCCACGTCCGCCGGCGCCTCCCCCGCGGGTGGCGCCCCGATCTCCGCGCGGGCGGTGGCCGCGGCCAGCGCCGCCGCCACCGCGAGCCCGAGCCCCGACCCCGTCCAGGTCATGCCGACTTCCCCGCCTGCTTCTGCTGGTCGTTCTTCTTCTTCTCCTCGTGGACCTTCTGCCGCTCGGTCTCGTCGAGGAAGCGGAAGGTGGTCGCGGTGCAGGCCGCGTCGAGCACCATCCGCTCCCCCTCCAGGCGCGGCTTGGTGAGCTGGATGTTGGCGACGTTCACGATGCGGTCGAGGCGCTTCACGCGGTCCAGGAAGAGCGCCACGTCCTGATAGGTGCCCCGCATCTGCATCTCGACCGGCACCTCCGCATAGAAGTCGTGCGGGACCTCGGGCTTCTGCCGAAAGAGCGTGATGTCGAGCCCCGCCTGGCGCCCGCTGGCGGCGACGTTCGAGAGCAGGTCGGCGATCTCGCGCTGGTCGGGCAGGCGTGCCTGCGCCCGCTTGAGCTCCGCGCCCAGGTCGCGCAACTCCCGCTCGAGGGCGGCGCGCGCGTCGGTCTTGCTGCGCTTGCCGTCGAGCTCGGCGCGCCGTTGCGACAGCTCCCCCTGGAGGTCGGCGAGCGCGCGCTGGCTCGGACCGTAGAGGTAGGTCCAGTCGAGGACCACTACCACCAGGACGATGGCGCCCATGATGGCGAGCTTCTGCTGGGGCGGCCGATCGAGGAGGTCGTCGAGGATCATCTTGCCCCTCCCGGCGTGGGTTTGGCCGCGGGCTTCTCGGCGGCACCGGCCTGGGCCACGGCGGTGGCAGGCGCGCCATAGTCGATCTGACCACGGATCACGAACTTCTTGAGCTTGGCGCCGTCCTGATCGACCTGGCTCGTCTCGTCGAGATCGACGTTCTGGAAGAAGGGGAGCGTGCCCAGCCGGCGCAGGAAGTCGGCGACCGTCTGCTCGTCCACGCCGATGCCGGTCAGCCTGAGCGTCCCGTTCTGGTCCGAGAAGTCGGTGAGCCAGAGCTTGTCCGGCGTGGCGCTCGACAGGTCGGCCAGGATGCGCACCGGCCCGACCTTCTTCGCCTCGAGCTGACCGATCACGCGCAGCTTCTCGCGCAGCTCCTGCTTCTGCTGCTCGATGCGGAGCGCTTCCGCGTAGGGGCCTTCGATGGCCTTGAGCTCCGTCTGCACGCGGCTCAGCTCACGGTGCGCCGACGAGCTGCGCAGACCCTGCCAGAGGTGCGCGGCGACCAGACCCATCACCGCGACCCCGAACACGAGGGTGCCGAGGGCCAGGTTCTGGCGGCGGCCGGCCGCGCGCTCGGCCTCCTCGAGGGGAACGAGGTTGATGCGGATCATTTGTCCCCCGGACGGCGGGTCGCGAGCCCGACCGTCACCGCGAGCGCATGGCCGCTCGCTTCGATCAGGCCCCGATCCACGCTGCGCTCGACCTGCAGGCGGCGGAAGGGGTTCGCCACCTCGACTGCGCACCCGAGGCGCTGCGTCAGCTGCGCCGAGAGACCCGGCATGCGCGCCGTACCGCCCGAGAGGATGATGCCGCCGAGCGGCTCGTCGGTGGCAGCGGTCCAGAAGAAGCTGAGCGCGCGTTGGATCTCCTCGACGATGAACTCCGTCACCGAGCCGATGATCGGCTCGGCCGTCGCGGCGTCCACGCCGCCCGCGGGCCGGCCCATCTTCACCTGCTCCGCGTCGGCGGGCGAGAGCCCGAACTGCCGTACCAGCGCTTCGCCGTACTCGGCGCCGCCCACCGGGACGTCGCCGGTGAAGGTGGAGCGCCCCTGCTTCAGGATGTTGATCGACGAGTAGCGGGCCCCGATGTTGACCAGCCCCACCGGGTGCCCCTCGGGCGCGTCGTAGTTGAGCTCAAACATGTTCTCGAGCGCGAAGTAGTCGACGTCGACCAGCACTGGCTCCAGGTCGGCCGCGCGGATCGCCTCGGTGTAGCTGTTGATGATCTCCTTCTTCACCGCGACGACCAGCACCTCCATCTTGTTGCCGTCCTC
>VBKJ01000156.1 GCA_005879795.1 Deltaproteobacteria bacterium | reverse complement strand
CACTCTGCCTCTACGTCGCCGCCGTCTCCCCCAGCGGCACGCGCAAGAGTGCGGCCCTGCGGGACATGCTGGCACCGCTCTACCAGCGCGAGTGCGTCCTGCAGCGCCAGGCCGAGCCCGAGGTCCGGGCCGCGGCGGAACGGCGCAAGCTGGCTGAGGCCCGGCTCGAGGCGATCCGTAAGGCGAAGGCGCGGGTGCAGGACCCCGACGCGCGGGAGCGGCTCTGCGCGGAGGCGGAGACGCTCGCGCGGGAGTTGCCGCCCGTGCCGGCGGTCCCGCGTCTCGTGGTCGATGATCGCACCCCGGAGGCCCTCGCGCTCGACCTGGCCGAGCAGGAGGGGTCCGTGCTCCTCGCGTCGGCGGAGGGCGCGGATCTCTTCGCCGTCGCGGCCGGGCGCCACGTTCGCGACGGCGGCGATCAGGCGACGATCTACCTGCACGCCTACGACGGCGAGCGGATCGACGTGCGGCGGATCACGCGCGAGGCGGTCCGCGTCGAGGACCCCGCACTGTCCATCGTCATCACGCCCCAGCCGGTGGTCCTCGAGCGCCTGCGCGAGCATCCGGAGCTGCACCACCGCGGGCTCGTCCCGCGGTTTGGCCTCGTGGTCGCGCCCGACCTCGCCGGCACCCGGCGGTATGATCCGACCGCGACACCCAACCTCCGCGTCCGGACCGCGTATGTCGCGGCGCTTGAGCGGCTCCTCGCGCTGCCGCGCCCGAGGGATGCCGCCGCCGTGCCACGGCTCCGGCTCGCCGGGGCGGCGCTCGAGGTGTGGCGGGCCTACGCCGACCGCCTCGAGCGCGACCTCGCCGACGGCGGCCGCCTCGCCCTGGTGCGCGAATGGGCCTCGAAGCATGCGGGGCGCGTCGCACGCATCGCGGGCGGGCTCCATCTCGTGGCGACCGTCGGCATGGCGCGCCCCTGGGCAGAAGTGATCCCGGCGGAGACGGTTGCCGCCGCGGTCCGCCTGGGCGAGTACCTCGAGGCACAAGCGCTCGTCGCGTACGACGTGATGCGCGCCGACCCGCGCCTGCGGCAGGCGCGCAGGCATGCGCGCTGCTCGTCGCGTACGGGTGGCTCCGCCCCGAGCCGGTCGCGCGGCGGCAGGGACCGGGCCGCCCCGCGACGCCGGCCTACGCCGTCCACCCCGCGGTCGCTGAGGAGATGGCCGAGGTGGCGGTCTGACCACGCTTGCCCTCATGGCCGAGCTCGCCGCGGCCGGTATCCGCCTCGACGTCGACGGGGACCGGCTGGTGGCGCGGGGGCGCCGGCTCCCACCGGACCTGGCCGACCGGCTCCGTGCCCACAAGGCGGAGCTGATCGCGCTCCTCACCGCCTCCGAGCGTCCGCAATATCCGCACAATACGCCGGCCGGGAGAGTGGAGGGGGATATTGCGGGATTTGCGGACGGAAACAGGGGATCTGAAATCGTCGCGCCACTCTCGGATGCCGACCGTGCCCGGCTCGACGCCGAGGCCGCACCGGGGGACGTGCTCGTCCGGCTCGCCCTCGCCAGCCTGGCCGAGCCGCCCGCTGGGCCGGTGGCGGAAGCGATCGAGGATGCGGCCGTCACGATCACCCGCACCCTCCGGGACGGAGGCTGGATCGTCGTCTACTCGACGATCCTCGGCGCTGAGGTGATCTTCACCCGCGACGCCGGCGTGTCGGTGCTGGAGGCGTACGCTGCCCTACCGCGCTTCGACCGCGACGAGCTCGCGGCCGAGCGGCCGGACGTCGAGCCGCTCCGCGCGATCGTCGAGGCAAAGCGCGCCATGCCGGGGAGCCGCGTGGTGGCGCGGGGCACGGGCGCGCCGGTCACGCCGTCGCGCGTGGTGGTCCCGATCACGAACACCGACACGACGACCACGCCCGAGGCCGCGCAGGGTGACCTCGAATTGCTGGCGAAGAGGAGGGGGTGAGACCGATGGACCGAGAGCAGCGCGACGACATGAGCGGGGCGCTCTTCCGCGAGGCCGAAAAGAAGAGCGACCGCCATCCCGACTACCGGGGCAAGCTCACGATCCGCGGGGAGGTGTTCCGGCTCTCGGGATGGGTGAAGGAAACGCGCGACGGGAAGAAGTATCTCTCGCTCGCAGTGAGCGCGGACCCGGGCGCGGGCGGCCGCCGGGACGAGGAGCGCGTGCCGTTCTAGCCCGATGGCTGCCCGCCCAGACCTGGCCGCGCTCCTCGCCGACCCGGCCCGCGCCGTCGAGGTGCCGGTGGAGACGCGGCAGGCGTTGCTCGACGAGCTGGCCGTGCATGAAGGTCGGTGCCGCCTTGTGCGTGACCTCCTGACCGTCTCGCTGGCGCGATGCGGGCTGCAGCTCGAGACCCCGCCCGACTCTGAGCCGTACACCCTCGAGCAGGTGACGACCAAGCTGCAGAAGTCGAGGGCCTGGACCCGGCGGAAGGCGAAGCGCGGCGAGATTCCCGGGGCCCACAAGGTCGGTCGATCCTGGGTCTTCGACCGGCCCCCGTTCGAGCGCTGGCGGCGGCGGCCCGAGGTGGGTTGACAAGGCGGATACGGATATATGAAAACTGCCCTCATGCCCACAACCCGGCGCGCGCGCGGCGGGCGACCGCGGACCACTGAGGCCGGCGAGGAGATGACGACGACCGTCACCCTTCCCGTCGCGCTCATGACCCGCGCGAAGCTCGAGGCCGTCAGGCGACACACGTCCTTCAAGGCCCTGGTCGTCGAGGGCCTCCGCCTCGTCCTCGCGCGCGCCCCGAAAGGAGGACGCGCATCATGAGACTGAGAGGCGATGGCTCCGTGTTCCGCCGAGGAAGGTTCTGGCATTTCGCCTTCTGGCTCGACGGCGAGCCCCACCAAGGCTCGACCCTCGTGCCGATCGACCCGACGGCAAACGGCGCAGACGAGGACCGCGCGCGCCGCGTGCTCGCGACGAAGCGGGAGGCCGCCCGCCGGGGTGATGAGGTGCCGCAGGAGGACCGGCTCACGCTCGGGGACCTCCGCGAGCTCCTCCGCGAGAACTACGCCTTCAAGCAGAACCGCTCGACGGCGACCATGCTCGCGACGTTCAAGCACCTGACCGCGTACTTCGGGGAGCGCACGAAGGCGACCCGGATCGGCGCACGGATCGAGCGCTACGTCGCCGAGCGCCGCGCCGAGGGGGCCGCGTGGGGGAGCGTCCGCATTGAGCTCGCGCTCGTGAACCGCGCCTTCCGGCTCGCGGTCAAGAAGAAGCGGCTCTCGGCCCGCAGCCGCCCCGACATCGAGCTCCCCCCCGAGGACCCCAACGCGATCCGCGAGGGCTTCTTCCGCCGGGCCGACGTCGAGCGGCTCTGCCAGCACCTCCCCGCTGTGATCACCGACGTGGTGCTCTTCCTCTTCTTCTGCCCCTGGCGCATCGGGGCCGCCCGGAAGCTCGAGTGGCGGGACTACTCGGCCGCGGACCGCGCCCTGACCCTTCGCCGCGCCGCGAACAAGACGAAGCGGCCGCAGCAGATTCCGCTCGACCCCGTGCACACGCCGGAGCTGATGGCCGTCCTCGAGCGCCAGCAGGGGCGCCGACGGCCCGAGTGCCCGTTCATCTTCCACGGCCGGAACTGCGGCACGGTGCGTCCCGCGAAGGACGGCACCCGCCGCCCCTGCCTCGGCAACTTTCGGAAGGCGTGGGACACCGCGTGCGCCGCGATCGGGATGGCCGGGCGCACGCCGCATGACCTCCGGCGCTCCGGCGTGAAGCACTACATCGACGCGGGGGTGGACCCGCACACGGTCATGCTCTGGTCCGGGCACCGCACCGAGGCGATGCTCCGCCGCTACCACATCGTCGACCTCGACGACCTCCGCCGAGCGGGGAAGCGGGCGAGCGACTACCGGGGGCCCGCGACGAACGTGGTGCCGCTCGGTGCGCGAACGGCCGCGAAGCCCACCACTGCAGAACCACTGCAGGAGGCCGATTCGGCCTCCGTCGCGTCCGTCCGTGGCTGAGTTGAGCGAGTGCTAACGATGCGGAAAGGTAGGAATGGCAGGAGTGGAGCCGAAGGGAGTCGAACCCTCGACCTCTTGAATGCCATTCAAGCGCTCTCCCAACTGAGCTACGGCCCCACGGGCGGGAAGAACCCGAGCGGAGCCGGGCATATAGCCCGAGGGCGCGAGCGGGTCAATAACTTCCGGGCGAGGCGGCTGGTGGCTGTTGTGCCAGTTCGTCCCCCCGACGTGGTGGTGAGGGCGCCGCTTCGGTCTCGCGCCGACGTACGGCAACCTCGCCGAGATCCATCTCTGGCACGCATCCCCGAACTCCTGGGCGAGAACGATCTTCGGGCCGGGCTGTGGGCGCAGCTTACGGCGCAGTGGACACCGGCTTCCGGCACGATGCGAACGCACCGTGAGGTCGGGGTGAAAGCACCTCCCCGCGAGACTGCGCCCGTCAGGCTTCTCGCCTCGGTTTCGAGGCTGGGTCGTCGCGCTTGGGGGCCTTCTCGATCTCTTGGCTCGTGCAGCCCCTTCCTGAACGCCCGCCAACTCTTGCCGAGGTGGCCCATCATCTGGGCAGGCGACCGGGGTCGAAGACCACCGGGACGATCACCACCCCGAGCGGGGACGCGGTCGCTACGTTCTGTCGAGGACGCCGATCACGCGGCGTGGGAGCTCAAGTCGCCGAGCGCTGACCACGGCCGCGGCCTCACGGCGGCGGTGGGGTGGATTTGGTTGCGGCCGTGAGGCCGCGCTATGAAGGGGGGAGCCTTCGTGTGGCCCGGCGCAAGGCTCACTGATATAAGCCTCGCCGGCCATGAGCTGCTTGGGGTCGCCGTAGGGCGCGGGGAGGACGTATGAGAGGACGAGGCAGCGGCGGGCGAGCGCTTCTCCGCCTTCTCGTCCTCCTCCTCCTCGTCATCAGCTCTGCCCCGGTTGCCCCGGGCGACGAACGGCCCGCGGCGCCGCCGGAGGAGGGCATCGCGCTCGCGATCGTCTACGACACCTCGGGGAGCATGACGGATCCCGTCCCCGACGGCGGGGGGGGACGCGCGCCCAAGTATGTGATCGCCAACCGCGCCCTCGACCAGATCGTCGACCGCCTGCAGGCCTACGTCGCGAGCGCGCCGCCCGACGCGCCGCGCAGGATCGAGGCGGGGCTCTTCGTGTTCAAGGACTCGAGCGCGGTGCCCGCGGTCAGGTTCGGGCCCTTCGATCCCGAGGCGCTTCGCGCCTGGCGCAAGCGCGCGGCGAAGCCCGACGGGCCGACCCCGCTGGGCCAGGCGGTCTCGCTCGCCGGACAGGCGGTGCTCGCCTCGCGGCTCACGCACAAGCACGTCCTCGTGCTGACCGACGGCGTCAACACCGCCGGTCCCGAGCCGGCCGGCGAGCTGTCGCGGCTCAAGGACACGGCGAGCCGGAGTGGAAAGACGCTCTCGGCACACTTCGTCGCCTTCGACATCGACGCGGACCGGTTCAACGCGCTGCGAGCGCTCGGCGCGACCGTGGTGGGCGCGGCGGACGCCAGGCAGCTCGACCAGCAGTTCGAGTACATCCTCGAGCGCAAGATCCTGCTCGAGGACGAGGAACCGCCGGCCAAGGGCCGGAAGGCCGACTAGGAGAAAGCGAGGCGACCCATGGGAGTGTTCCGTGCCGTGAGACGCGTCTTCATCTGGCTCGGCCTCATGGTCGAGCAGGCTACCGAGACCGACGCCATCAACCAGGCCGTGGTCGAGCGCGGCATCCGCGACGCCAAGGGCAAAGCCGACAAGGCGCACTACGCGAACGGCCAGCTGGCGAGCCAGATCGCCCTCCTGAAGGAGCAGCTGAAGCGCCAGGAGCGCCAGCGCGAGGAGCTGCAGGGCCTGCTCCAGGCCACCGCGGCGGCCAACGACGAGGCCAACGGCGCGCATTACGCCGAGCAGCTCGCCGACCTGGAGCAGGACCTGGCCGACAACAAGGGGCAGATCGACAACATGGAGCAGCTCTATCAGAACAACACGCAGATCATTGCCCAGAGCCTGCGCGACATCCAGAAGTTTCAGCGCGACTTCGAGCAGCTCAAGGTGAAGGTCGCCGTCGGCCGGTCGGTCGAGCAGCTCGCCACGCTGATGAAGGGGTCGATCACCGAGCTGCAGGGCATGATGGGCGGCGAGCTGGCGCAGTCGATCCAGCAGCTCCGGCAGTCGGCCGCGGCGGGCGAGGGGCAGATGCGCGCCACGCTCGACCTGGCCAAGGAGATGGGCTCCTCGGTGCAGCGCCAGCAGGAGATGCGGCGTGCCCGCGGCGCGATGCTCTTCCAGGAGTACCGCAAGAAGATGGGCCTCGTGCAGGGCGAGGCGGCTGCGCCCGCGGCACCGGCCCCCGCCAAGGACGAGCGCCAGAAGATCGCCGAGAAATGATCCCGCTCGGCGGGAGGGGCTAGAGATGACGGCACGCGGGAGATTCGTCTTCACGCTGCTCATCCTCGGGGTGGTCGGCTTCGGCGTGTACCGCTGGTGGGACAAGCTCGTTCCCAGGCCGGTCTCCACCACGCCGTCGATCAACCCGACCGAGGCGAAGAAGGCGATGGAGGCGGCCCAGCCCAAGCCCGACGTGACGGGGAAGCTCCTCGCGGGCGGCAAGGAGGTCTCCCTGATCGGTGAGTCGGCGATCCCGCAGGTCGCCGGCGTGAGCGACTACGACAAGCCGATGAAGGACGGCAAGCTCGTGGTCCAGTTCCCGATCAACGTGTGGCCCGGCTGGGCGCCGATCATCGTCGCCAACGGCGGCATGGCCCCGAGCGACGCGAGCGTGTTCGCGAAGAAGTACGGCTTCTACGTGCAGCTCTCCCTGGTCGACGACCCGATCAAGGCGCGCGATCTCTTCGCCAGCGGCCACAGCCACGTGCTCTGGGGTACGCTCGACATGATCGCGCTCTTCGCGCCCGAGCTGGTCAAGGACTCGCGCACCGTGCCGGTCGTGGCGCAGCAGGTGGACTGGTCGGCCGGCGGCGACGGCATCGTCGCGCGAGGCGACATCAAGAGCGTCAACGACCTCCGCATGCGCGGAGCGCACCGGCCGAAGGTCGTGCTGGCGCAGAACTCGCCCAGCCACTACCTCATCATGTCGCTCCTCCTCGACGCCGGCATCGACCCCGCGCAGGTCGACTTCAAGTGGACCGCGGATGCGCCGTCGGCGGCGAAGATCTTCGTCCAGGACGCCTCCTTCGATGCCTTCGTCGGCTGGTCGCCCGACATCTACACGGTGTCCGAGCAGGTGCCGGGGACGCGGCTCGTGGTGAGCACGGGGAGCGCCAACCACTTGATCGCCGACGTGTGGGCGGTCCGCAACGACTTCTACCGCGACCACCCCGACATCGCCGCCAACCTGGTGCGCGGCATCTTCGACGGCGTCGACATGCTACGGAAGGACATCCCGGGGGCGGCGCGGCTCATGTCGGCCGCTTTCAAGATTCCGGTCGAGGATTGCTCGGCGATGATCGGCAAGGACGGCGGCATCGTCGAGGGCGACGCGCACCTGACCAACTACCGCGAGAACGCAAACTTCTTCTTGGACCCGCTCAACCCGTCCAACTTCGAGGTCGTGTGGAGCCGCGCCTCCACCATCTACAAGTCGCTCGGCGCGATCGACGTGCCGGTACCGGCGGCCAAGGTGAAGGCGGCGGGCGTCCTTGCCAAGATGAGCGAGGAGTACAAGGACGTCCACGACCTCTCGCAGCCCACCTTCCGCGCCGGCGCCATCTTCAAGACCGCCGAGGCCGAGACGGGCGAGATCCTGACCAAGTCGGTCATCATCGTCTTCGAGCCCAACAAGGCGATGCTCAACCCCGACTACGACGCGAACATCCCGAAGGTGCTGGAGGAGATCGGCAAGCTCGCGGGCTCCTTCGGCAACGCCTACATCGTGATCGAAGGGAACACCGACGCGAGCCGCAAGGGCATCGTGCCCGCCGACCTGGTCCGCCAGCTCTCCTACGACCGCGCCGACGCGGTCCGCAAGCGGATCATCGAGAAGTACAAGTTCGATCCGAACAAGTTCAAGGTGGTGGGCAACGGCTGGGACAACCCGGTGCCCGGCATGACCGACCCGAGCAACCCCGAGCACAACAAGCGGAACCGCCGCGTCGAGGTGAAGGTATTCCCGCTTGAGAAGGAGTAGATGGCGGCGCTCGCCGGACACGAGCTCGTCGGCCATCGTCTGGTCAACCGGCTCCCGCCAGAGCAGATGGTGGGCCTCTGGCTGCGGGCCACCTCGCGGATCGTCAAGCACGATTTCGCGATCGAGTACCGGGATCTCGAGCCGCCCCGCACCGGCATCTTCGACGGGCTCCGCATCGCGGTCGACCCCGACGTCGGCTTCGAGACGCAGTGCTTCATCGTGCTGCACCTCTTCGGCCACTCGGTGCAGTGGGTGGCCCCGTCGCTCGAGCCGAAGCTGGTCGAGCTGCAGCACACGGAGGACCGGGCGCGCTTCATGCAGGTGCTGCACGACTACGAGTTCGAGGCCGCGCGCTACGCGCTCACGCTCATGCACGAGGCGGGGGTGACGCACCTGGACCAGTGGTACAGCGACTTCGTGGCGACCGACTGGCGCTACGTCCAGGGCTTCTACCAGACGGGCAGCATCCCGCCCTGGGAGGACTGCGTGGTGAGTGACTGCCCGCTCGTCGAGCCGGCGCCCATCCCGGCGCTCCGGCATCGCCGGGTGGAGGTGCGCTTTGCCTTCTGATGCCGGCGCGGAGCTGCGCTTCCTCCTCTCGGCACTCGCTTTCGTCGGGCTCGTCACCGCCGCCGTGCGACTCCTCCACTTGCGCGTCCGAGCGGAACCCTCGCGGCCCGTCCGGCTCCTCCTCACGGCGACCTTCGTCGCCGTCGTACTCGGCGGCTGGTGGCTGCTCACGCACGGCGCGCGCATAGAGGACCGCGTGCTTCCGCCCCTCATCCTGCCGAGCCCGCCCGAGGTGCTGGAGGCCTTCCCGCGGCTCCACTTCGAGCAGGGACTCGTGCGCAGCACGGCGACGTCGTTCATCCGGGTCACGGTCGGCTTCGGCTTCGCCGCCGTGGTCGCCGTGCCGCTCGGCGTCTACATGGGCAGCTTCCCGCCCGTCGCGGCGTTCTTCCGGCCGCTCGCGCTCGTCGGCGCGTATGTGCCGATCGTCGTCTTCGTGCCGCTGACGCTCGCCTGGTTCGGGCTCTCCGAGATGCAGAAGGTCGGCTTCCTCTTCATCGGCTGCTTCGTGGCACTCCTGCCGCTGGTCGTGAAGGCGGTCGGGGACGTGCCCGCCGCCTATCTCGACGTCGCGGTGACCAAGGGGGCGACCGACTGGCAGCTCGTCCGTCACGTCCTCTTCCCGGTCGCCAAGGCCGACATCTGGGAGATCCTGCGCGGCGTCTACGGCGTCGGCTGGGGCTGGATCATCCTCGCCGAGGTGGTGGCAGCTGAGAAGGGGCTCGGCTATCTCATCACCGTGTCCGAGCGGCGGGCGCACACGGCCGCCATCTTCGCCGTCATCATCGTGATCGTCGCGATCGGCGTCGCCTGCGACCGGGCGTGGCGCCTCGGCGGCCGCCTCCTCTTTCCCTACCGCCAGGAGCCATGACCCGCGACGCGCCATCCGCCGCCGAGACGGTGCCGGGCGGGGCCCCCGACGTGGTGGCCTTCCGGCACGTCACCAAGGTGTTCGGGCGTGGCGGCGAGCGGCGGGTTGCCATCCAGGACGTGTCGTTCGCCGTGGCGGACCTGCCCGGCAAGGGCGAGCTGGTGACGATCGTCGGGCCGTCGGGCTGCGGCAAGTCGACGCTGCTGCGCATCATCGCCGGCCTCGCGCCGCATTTCCCGCCGACCGAGGGCGAGGCGCGCGTCTTCGACCGGCCGATCGAAGGGCCAGGGGCCGACCGCGGTCTGGTCGACCAGCGCTACTCGCTGCTGCCGCACCTGACCGTGGTCGACAACATCGCCTTCGGCCTCGCGCTGCGGGCCGTGCCGCGCGCCGAGCGCCGCGTGCGTGCCGGCGAGTGGGTGCACAAGGTGGGGCTCGAGGGCTGTGAGGCGAAGTATCCGAACGAGCTCTCCGGGGGCATGCAGCAGCGGGTGGCGATCGCCGCGACGTTGATCGTCGGCCCGCGCATCCTGCTCATGGACGAGCCCTTCGGCGCCCTCGACCCGAAGATCCGGCTCCGCATGCAGGAGCTCCTGATCCAGCTCTGGAAGGATCAGCAGGAGACCGTCTTCTTCGTTACCCACTCGCCCGAGGAGGCGATCTACCTGGGGGACCGGGTCTTTCGCATGTCCGCCGGCCCGGGGCGCCTGGTGGAGGTGCTGGAGGTCCCGCGCCCCGAGGAGCCGCCCGAGGAGATGCGGCGGAAGCCATGGTTCGTCGAGATCACGCAGGAGCTGCTCCGCCGCATGGAGGAGGAGGCTCCGGCCTCGGGGGCGCTTCCCCGCCCGCGCGCGTGACCCGATGGCCGAGCCCGCCCCGGCATATCGGCGCGAGTTCTTGCTGAGCCCGCATCACGCGTGGCTGGGGCTGCTCACCCTGGGGGCGGGCTTCCTCGCCGCGCAGCCACTCGCCCTGGTCGCGGGCGCGACCGGCTACGCGCTCGGCTGGATATACCTCCCCGACATGCCGTTCTTCCGCCGCTGGGTCGACCGGCGCGCGGAGGAGGGCCGCCGCGCCGCGGCGCTGGCGCAGGTCGCCGACTTCCTCCGCCGCCGTGACGGGCTCCTCGCCTCGCTCTCGCCGCCGCGGCGCGCTCGCTACGAGGGCCTCGCCCAGGTGTGTCGCGACATCGAGCGCAACGCGAGCGCCGACAACCCGGCCCCCGACGACCCCCGGCTGCGCAAGCTCGACGAGCTCATGTGGACGTACCTCCGCCTCCTCGGCATCGAGGAGTCGCTCGAGCGCTACCTCGAGACCGAGCGGCGCGAGGAGCTGCCACGCGTCGTCAAGGAGGCCGAGGACCAGACAAGGAGCCTCGGCACCGAGGTGGAGGCCCTCAAGACGAAGGGGGCGAGCCCCGTGCTCGATTCGAAGCAGCGCCTCCTCGGCTCCGTGCAGGAGCGCCTCGAGGTCCTCCACAAGCGCCAGCAGCGGGTCGAGCAGGCGAACCAGAACCTCGCCCTGGTCGACGCCGAGCAGGAACGGCTGGTCGAGCAGATCAAGCTGATCCGCGCCGACGCCGTCGCCACCAAGAACGCCGAGGTGCTGACAGCGCGCATCGACGCCACCGTGGAGCACCTGGACCAGACCAACAAGTGGCTCTCCGAGCTGGACGAGTTCAAGGACATGGTGGGCGACATGCCGGCGACCGAGCTGCGCGTCGGCTTCGAGCCGACGGCCGCGACGCCGGTGGCCCGCCCGCCGCGGCGCGACCGGCTCGGTATCGGGGCGAAGGAGGGCTGATGGCGGACGACGAGGCGCTGCCGCGCCTTCCCCTGCGGGGCTGGGCGATCGAGCTGGCGCGGCGCTGGAACAGCGGCGCCTACGCACTCTTCATCCTGCACGGCGACGTCTTCGACGTCTTCCCCGTGCAGGGCCCGAGCGACGTCGGCTACGCGCCGCTCAAGACCTTCCTCGCGCGCCGCCTCTTCCCCGAGCGCGCGTACCTGATCTTCTACGACATCGCCGACGGCCTCACCTTCGGCTCGGCCGACATGCAGACCCGATTCTTCGAGTGGCTCGCGGTCTACGACCAGGTCGAGAAGACCGACTTCCACCGCGAGGGCCCGCCCCGCGAGTTCACGCGGCTCGCGCCGTTGCTGCGCCGCTTCTTCCTGCGCGCGGCGGACGACAAGGGTGCGCGGAAGGGGGTCACGCTCATCGTCGACTTTCCGGAGAAGATCGTGCCGGCCGCCGAGGAAGCGAGCGCCAGCCAGGACGAGCGGATGGCGCTCGTCACCTTCCTCAAGTGGGCGGCGTCGCCAGACATGCGCGACCAGGACGTGGGGGTCCTGCTGATCACGGAGTCGGCGGCGGAGCTGCACGCCGATCTCCTCCGCAACCCGAACATCGCGCAGGTGCAGCTCGAGCTGCCCGACGCCGAGGAGCGCGGCCGCTTCCTCGCCTCGGGCTGGGCGACGGCGATGGCGGGCGGGCGCCCGCTCGCCGAGTGGAGCGATCTCTCCGCCGCCGAGCTCGCCACGCGCACCGCGGGCCTGACGCTGCTCCGCATCGAGCACCTCTTGGCCGAGGCCCGGCGCAACGCCGAACGGGTCACGGCCGAGCACGTGGCGGCGAGCAAGAAACGCCTCATCGAGGAGTACTGCCAGGGCCTCGTCCGCTTCAAGGACCCAAGGCCCGGCCTCGGTCTCGACGCCGTCGCGACCCACGCCGCCGCCAAGCAGAAGCTCCGAGAGCTCGCCTGGCTGATCAAGAACGAGAAGGACGACGTCCTCGAGCGCGGGCTCCTCGTGCCCGGCCGCGTGGGGGTCGGGAAGTCGTTCCTGATCGATTGCTTCGCGAGCGAGTGCGGGCTGCCGGTGATGGAGATGGGCGAATTCCGCTCGAAGTGGGTCGGCGAGACCGAGCGCCAGCAGAGCCGCATCCTGATGACGATCCGGGCCCTCGGGCCGGTCGTCGTGGTGGTCGACGAGGCCGACGCCGTCTTCGGGACGCGCGAGGCCGACGGTGACAGCGGCGTGTCGAGCCGGGTGTTCGCGGCCTTCGCGGCGCACATCGGCGACGCATCGCTCCGCGGGCGCGAGCTGTGGGTGGCCATGACCTCGCGGCCGGACCTGCTCTCGATCGACATGAAGCGCCAGGGCCGCTTCGGCCTCTGCATACCGCTCTTCCCGGCGCAGGGGCCGGACGACGTGGTGGAGCTCTTCACCACCGTGGCGCGCACGAAGCGGCTCGTGCTCGGCGACGCGATGGTGACCTATCTCCGGGCGCAGCTCGGCGGCCGGCCCCTCACCGGCAGCGACGTCGAGTCGATGCTGATGCGCGCCAAGGAGCGCGCCGTTCTCGCGCACCGGGACGCCGACGTGCAGGTGGCCGACCTGGAGGAGGCCGTGAGCTCGTTCATCGACCCGCTCGACCCCGAGCTGCTCGCGCTCCAGGAGCTGGCGGCGGTGCTCGCCTGCTCGGATCGACGCTACCTGCCCGAACGCTTGCGGACGGCCGATCGCGCCGCGCTGCTCGAGCAGTTCGCGCAGCTCCGGGCGCGCGCGGGGCGGCGCTGACTGCGGTGCCGGCGCCGACGACCTGGATCCTGCCCGACGGGCTCGATCCGAAGCTCGGCACCCGCCAATACGCCGCGCCTTCGCTGTGCGGGAGCGCCTCGGCAACCCGCATGGCGCATTACCGGCATCACGAGCTCAGCTCGCGCGCCGCGCGAGGCGCGCGCGCACGCCCTGCCGCAGTGTCTCCGGGATGGCGTCGAACGCCTCTCCGAGCGCCGCCGTGGACAGCTCGCGCATCCGCTGCTCGCGACCGATCGTCGTGACGAGCGCCCGCTCCGCCTTGCCCTGTCCCTGCGCGCACGCGAGGAAGAGCCCGGAGCGGACGTCGAGCGCGCAGGCCTCGGCGCTCGCGTAGACCGCGAGCGAGTCGCCCGGGACGAACCACACCGGAAGAACCCCGAGGTAGGTGACGGCGAGCGGATTCCAGTCGTCGTAGCGGTTGCGGTGCGTGCTCACCACTATGAGCACGTCGTGCTGGAAGCGCGCCGCCGCGGAGCGGAGCGCCGGGAGGTCCCCTTCGTCGGCTCGCGTCCCACCGCCGGCACCGGTCGTCGGTAGGACCTCGACCGTCGAGAAGGGGGCACGCTCGAGCGCGCTCGCGAGCTTGCGGACCAGGGCAAGTCGATCCGAGGCGGGCAGATCGCCGTCGTGGCCGCCACTGTCGTCGACGATCCACGCGATCCCGGCGACCGCGGGTTCGCGTGCGGTGACAGGGGCCACCCGCAGCTTCTCCATCTCGGCCTCGGACAGGGCGCCCATGTCCGGGACGAGCTCCCGGTGGCCACCCTCCGGCGGATAGTACCGCTTCTGCATGCAGCCGCCGACAATCACCACCATCCCGATCAGGCAGAGCGTTCGCAGCGTCGTCATCGTCGTTCCCCTTTCGCGGCTCATTCGCTGGGCGCCGTCGCGTCGACGGCGACGAGCGCGGTCACCGGGGAGAGCACCCCGTAGCGGAGCGCGAGATCCCGCATGGCATCCCGGTCCGGCCACAGCGCGCGCACCGCATCCGACGCCCAGAGGACGGGCAGCAGATCGACGGCTTCGGCGGGCGCCGCGACGGCCGTGAACGTACGCGTACGCCGGCGGCCGCCCACCAGCGTGGTCACGCGGACCGTACCCGGCGTGCCGCCGAGCACACGCGCTCGCAGGACGAGCGGTCGTCCTTCGGGCACGGAGAAATTCACCGCAGCATTCGACGCGGGCACGTCCTCGACGACGAGCGTCCCCCAGTCGATCGCCGCGAGGTGGAGCGCCGTCGGCCGGCCGCCCGCGGCGATGGGATGGAGAACCAGTGCCGCGACCGTGCCGCGGCTGCCGGACGAGACGACCACGGCACCCGGGCTCGCGTGTGCGTCGACGGCGTAACGGAGCACGAAGTCGGCGTCGCGGAGCGTCGCAGGCTCGCGGAGGACGACGCTGGTTTGCTCGCCGGAGTCTGTGGTCTGCCGGATCGCATGCGTCGGGCTCTCGACCGTCGTGATCGGTCCGAGCCCGTCGAGATCGATCCTCGCGCCAACGGTGCCGCCCGGGAGTCGTGGTACGACGAGCTCCCATGCGCCGTCACGCCAGGGCATCGTCTCGGCGTACGAGAACTCCACGTGGATCGGCGTCCGCGGAGGGAGATGGGCCATACCGAGGACGACGCCGTCCTCCTCGCGCAGGAGCGACGCCACGCGCCCAGACCGGAGCGCGGCGGCATAGATCGCCTCAGCCTCCTCGCGCGCCCGGACGATCGCCCGGATGTGGCGCCGCCCGAGCGTCACCACGAGGTCGTGGAACACCGCGGCGGCCGGAAGCGGCAGCACGAACGCGCCTTCGGTTGCGCGCTCGGGTCCGGCGTAGATCTGTCGGACCCGGAGGGCGGCGAACGGACCGATGACGGTCGCCTGCACGTCGGTACGCTCGAGCGCGAGCGGCGTTGCGTCGGGCGTCGTGCCGGCGAGCATGCGCGGTGCGTGCGGTGTGCTCGTGCGTCCAGAGGTCTCGCCCGCCCGTGCGATGATCCAGATCTCCTCGTCGGTCGGGGCGACCGACCTCGGGAGCGCCGCTTCGCGCTTCGCACAGGCGCCGAGCAGGAGAAGGAGAGGAGCGAGACGACGGGCGATGGTCATGAGGAGGTTCCTCCCGGCTCGAGCGCCACCGTCGCGGCGATGTCGCGACCCCTGTCCCCGACGGCGACGACGAGCCGGGCGCGGTACACCGGAATGCATCCCGCCGGCTCGAACAGGTGGAGCGTCGTCACGTGCGTTCGGCCGCGCGGCGGGGCCGCCTCGGTCGTGAAAGCTGCGATGATGATCCGCCCGCCCTGGAGCGCCGCCGGGTCGTAGTATGGCGCCGCGCGAAAGGCGTCGGCGCTTCCGCCTTCCACGCCGACGATCTTCGCCGTTGGCGCGGTGTCACCGACCGTGATCACGACCTGATACGCCGCGAGCGGCGCCTGACCGGCGTCGACGTACACGGCGACGGTGCGGAAGCGGCCCGCACCGTCCGCCGCGACGCTCGCCCCGGACGCGCCGAGCACCAGGAAGAGGGCTATGAGCGCCCTCACGAGCGTCTCCCGAGCGCGACGGCGGCGTGCGCCGCGAGCTCGACGTCGCGCTCGTCGACGACGCGATCGCCGTTGACGTCGAACCGAGAGGGTGGGCGCGCGGTCGAGTGGAGCGCGCGGGCGATCACGAAGGCATCGCGAATGTCGACGACGCCGTTCCCGTCCACGTCGGCCACGAGCGCCGGCGCCGTCCGGTCCGCCTTCCCGGGTACCCAGACGCGCAGGATGCCGAGCGCGAGGAGCGCCCCGGCGGCGATGGCAGCGCCCCGCCGCGTCGTGACGACCACCCAACGCCGGCGTCGCCTGGCTCGCCGGGCCTGTGCCGCATGCTTCCTGGCGGTCCAGAGGATGCGAGCTTCGATCGGCTCAGGAACGGGGGGCGGGACTGGAGCGAGGGCGCCGGCGCAGGTTGCGAGCTCCGCGACTATGTGACGACACTCCTCGCAGGCGCGCACGTGCGCCTCGACGTCGGCCGGCGCCTCTCCGGTGCGAGCCGCCTCGAGGTCGGCCAGGTCGGGATGCGTGGCGCCGGGGTCGGGCATGATCGGCTTGTGCCCTGTGAGCGTCCGGGAGGGGGGAAAGGTTCATTCCGACCCGAGCGCACGGCGCATCGCCGCGAGGGCGTGGTGCAGTCGCGACTTCACGGTGCCGAGGGGAATCCCCGACGCGTCCGCGATCTGCTGGAGGCTCAGGCCGTCGCCAAAGCGCATGACCACGACCTCGCGCTGGGGCCGGGGCAGGGCGTTCACGGCCGCCAGCAACTCACGCGATATGTTCGTGGGGCCCGCCGGGGCCGGAAGGACCTCCGCCAGGTCGTCGACGTCGACCTCGGGCCGCCGCCGTCGCCGGCGATCGAGGGCGAGGTGGCGCACGGTCGGATAGAGGAAGCCGCGCAACGTCGTCGAGAGCGCGAACGTCGGGTCGCCGACCTTCCGGAAGAGATACGTGAACGCTTCCTGTAGGACGTCGAGCGCGTCCTCGCGGTCGCCCGTGAGCCGCCACGCGATCCGGAGCACCCAGTCGCGGTGGCGGCGGTAGAGTCCCGCGAAGGCGTCCTCGTCCCCGTGCCCCGCCCGCACGAGGAGGTCGTCGTCGCTCTCGTCCCCGGAGCACATCGGCCCCGGCTGCTCTGGATCATCGCGACTGGAGCGTCAAACAGGAAGCAGAGCGCCGGATCATCGCGAGTCTCCTCCCGCTACGAGGCACCTCAGGTGACGCGGTCTCGAGCTGGTCGCCGCTGGCCGGTTCTCGTTTGGCGGCGCGGTCTCATTTCGCCAGGTAGCGACGCGGATCGACGGGCGCGCCGGCCAGGCGCACCTCGTAGTGGAGGTGCGCGCCGGTGGCGCGCCCCGTGGCGCCGACGGCGCCGATCGCCTGGCCGCAGCGCACCTGCTGGCCCTCGCGCACGTAGAGCGCGGAGAGATGCGCGTAGAGCGTGTCGAGCTGGCCCCCGTGAGCGACGATGACGAGGCCGCCGTAGCCCCGGTCGCGGCCGGCGAAGATCACCTCGCCGCTGCCGGCGGCCGTCACCGGCATGCCGTAGCGCGCCGAGATGTCGATGCCGGGGTGCGTCTCGCGCCCCTCGCCATAGGGTGACGGGCGCGCGCCGAAGGGCGACGTCACTAGCCCGCGCACGGGCCACAGCGTCGGCACGCCGCGGCTCACCTCCTCGCCGCGGTCTTTCAGGAGCGCGGTCAGCACCGCGAACGAGTCGCTGGCGGCCGCCGCCTGCCCGTCGACCCAGGCGAGCTCCTCGAGCGCGCGGCCCGCGTCCTCCGACACCACCGACCCGCCGCCGTCGAGCCTCGCCGCCACATTGACCAGCGCAGGCGTCTCCCCGCGGCTCTCCGCCATGTGCGTCAGGCGGCGGGCCTCGGCGCCGCGCTCGCCCAGCGCCGCCGTGGTGCGCGCGAGGCGGTCGACCGCGCCCGCCACCTGGGCCATCTCCCGCCGCTGGCGGGCGATCAGCTCGCGCTTGTCCGCGAGCCGCGTGCGGAGCCAGGCCACTTCCTCGCGCAACGCGGCCGTCCGCTGCTCGGCGCGCCACACCTGCACGGTCGCGACGGCCATGGTGACGACCACGAGCGCGGCGGCGAGACGCCAGCCCTTCGTCGGGCGCGAGATGACGCGAGTGTCCGGCATGGAGAACCTCCCGGGCGCGGGCATGAGAACCCGCTATTCGACTCCCTTGCTGTCTGTCAATCCCCGGCTCCGCGCGTGGGCCCGGCGCAGGAGCTGCTCCGCATGCTCCCGGATCTCGCGCGTCAGGCGCTCGCCGCCCAGCATCCGCGCCAGCTCCGCCGCCCGTTCGCTCGTGGCCAGGGGGCGTACCGAGGAGACGGTACGCCCGTCCTCCACCCGTTTGGTGACCACGACGTGGTGGTCGGCGAAGGCCGCGATCAGCGGCAGGTGGGTGATGCAGAGGACCTGACGGGCGCGGCCGAGCTGCCGGAGCTTGCGGCCGACGACCTCGGCCACGGCGCCGCCGATGCCCGCGTCGACCTCGTCGAAGATGAGCGTGGCGCCCCTCTCGTCGGCGGCGGCGAGGGTCTTCAGGGCGAGCATGATGCGCGACAGCTCGCCGCCCGAGGCCACGCGGGCGAGCGAGCGCGGCTCCTCGCCCGGGTTCGTCGAGAGGAAGAACTCGACCTCGTCCCAGCCCTCGGGGCCGAGCGCGCGGTCCTCGGTCTCGGCGAAACGGACCTCGAGGCGCGCCCCGGTGAACGCCAGCGCCTCGAGCTCCGCGACCAGGGCGCGACAGAGATCCCGGGCCACCCGCCGGCGCTCGACCGAGAGCCGGCCCGCCCATTCGGCAGCGGCGCGCCGGGCCGCCTCGGCCGCGGCCTCGAGCTCCGCCCTGATCTCGCCGCCGCTCTCGATGCCTTTCAGCTCGGCGGTCAGCTCCTCGCGCCGTCGGATCAGATCCTCGACCGTGCCGGCGTACTTGCGCTTCAGGCGCGCGAGCTGCGCCAGGCGCTCCTCCATCGCGTCCAGGCGATTCGCGTCGGGGGCGAGCTCGCGGGCGTAACGGCCGAGGCTCTCGCCGGCCTCCTCCACCTCGGCGAGCGCGCTCTCGAGGAGCGCGCGCGTCGACGCGAGGCCCGGGTCGAGCCCGGCCGCCTCCCGCAGCGCGACCAGCGCGCGGCCGAGGACATCGATCACCGCGCCCTCGCCGGAGTAGAGGCCCTCCTCCGCGCCCGTCGCGAGCACAGCCAGGCGCTCGGCGTGCACGAGGCGGGCACGCTCGGCGCTGAGCGACTCCTCCTCGCCCGCCACCAGGGCGGCGTGCGCCAGCTCCTCGACCTGCGCGCGCAGCATCTCGGCCCGCTCGCCCGCGGCCTCCGCGTCGGCGCGCGCCCGCGCGATCGCCTCGCGCGCCGCGACCAGGCGGCCGTGGCGGGCGCGCATCTCCTCGAGCGTGCGACCGAGGCTGCCCACCGCGTCGAGCAGCTCGCGGTGGCTCTCGACGCGCCGGAGGGCCTGGTGCTCGTCCTGCCCGTACACGCGCAGGAGATGGGGCGCCAGATCGCGCAGCAGGGCGAGCGGGGCGAGCGCGCCATTCACGTAGGCACGCGCCCGGCTGCCGCGCCCGATCAGGCGGCGGACGAGGAGCTCCTCCTGCCCCGCCTCGGCCGGGATGCCGGCGCCGGCGAGCCGCTCGCGGACCGGGGCGGGGACGTTCGCGAACAGCGCTTCGACCGCCGCCTCCTCGGCCCCCGTGCGCACCAGGTCCGCGTCCGGCCGCCCGCCGAGCGCCAGGTCGAGCGCCTGGAGGAGGATCGACTTCCCCGCGCCGGTCTCGCCCGTGAGCACGTTGAGCCCGGGTTCGAGCACCAGCTCGAGCTCGTCGATGATCGCGAGGTCGCGGACGCGCAGGGTGCGCAGCATCCCGGCCCCTCCCCTACCGGACGCCCCAGCCGAGCTTGGAGCGCAGCACGTCGTAATACGTCCGGTCCGGCGAGCGGATGAGCGAGACCGGCGAGCGGCCCTGGCGCACCTCGATCACGTCGCCGGCGGCGAGCCGCGTGCCCTCCTGCCCGTCGATGGTGAGGAGCGCATCCGCCTCGCCGCGGCCGATCGTGATGCGGACCACGGCGTCGGGTCCGAGCACCACGGGCCGGTTCGAGAGCGTGTGCGGCGAGATGGGCGAGAGGAGGAGGACCTGCACCGAAGGCTCGACGATCGGCCCGCCCACCGAGAGCGAGTAGGCCGTGGAGCCGGTCGGCGTCGCGACGATCATGCCGTCGGCGCGGTAGGCGCTGAACGGCAGTCCGTCCACCGAAACCGTGAACTCGAGGATGCGGGCGACGGCGCCGTGGGTGATGACCACGTCGTTCACGGCCCGGAAGCGGCCGCGGGCGCGGCCGGCGCGCTCGAGGTGCGCGGCGAGCGTCATGCGCCGGTCGAGCTCGTAGCGGCCCGCGATCACCCGCGCCAGCATGGGCATCGCCTCGGCCTCGACGACCCCGGTCAGGAAGCCGAGCTCGCCCATGTTGACGCCGAGGATGGGGACGCGCGCGTCCGTGCGGCGCGCGATCGAGAGGAGCGTCCCGTCGCCGCCCAGAACGACGATCAGGTCGGCCTCGCGCGCGAGCTCGTCCTTGGTGCGCAGGGGCGCGCCGGCCAGGTGCGCCTCGACGTCGAGGAGCACGCGCACGCGCCGGCGCGCGAGCCAGCCGAGCATGCGCCGCGCCAGGCGCACCGCGCGTGGGCGGTCACGCTTCACCACCAGCCCGACCGTCCGGATGCCCGCCACTTCCGCCTCCCGCCGCGCGGCCTTCCTACCATGCGACCCGCCCCGGTGCCAGGAAACGAGGTGTGTGCTAGACGAAAAATCATGCCGCGCCAGCCGGAGCTGTTCCCGCGTGCGCCCGCGCCGGCCGTCCCGCCGGGCCGGGCGCCGCTCGCCGAACGGATGAGGCCGCGCCGGATGGACGAGTTCGTCGGCCAGCAGCACCTCCTCGGCCCTGGCCGCGTGCTGCGCGACACGCTCGAGGGCGGGCAGGTCGAGTCGCTCATCCTGTGGGGCCCGCCGGGGAGCGGCAAGACGACCCTCGCGCACCTGCTGGCGGCCGCGAGCGGCGCGCACGCGGTCTCGTTCTCGGCCGTCCTCCAGGGCGTGAAGGAGCTCCGGCAGGTCGTCGAGGAAGCGGAGAGCGAGCTTCGGCGGAGCGGCCGGCCGACCGTGCTCTTCGTGGACGAGATCCACCGCTTCAACAAGGCGCAGCAGGACGCCTTCCTTCCCCACGTCGAAGCGGGCACGGTGACGCTCATCGGGGCGACCACCGAGAACCCGTCGTTCGAGGTGATCCCGCCGCTGCTTTCCCGCACGCGCGTCCTCGTCCTCGAGCCGCTCAGCGAGGACGAGGTGGGCGCCGTGGTCGACCGTGCCCTCGCCGACGCCGAGCGCGGGCTCGGGGCGGCACGTCTGGCGCTCGCTCCCGAGGCGCGCGCCTTCCTGGTCGCCCACGCGCAGGGCGACGCACGGGTGGCGCTGAACGCCCTCGAGCTGGCCGCCCGCCTGGCCCGTACGCGCCGCACCCGCACCCTGGACCTCGCGCTCATCGAGGAGGCCGCGCAGCAGCGCGCGCTGCGCTACGACAAGGCGGGCGAGGAGCACTACAACGTGATCTCGGCCTTCATCAAGAGCCTGCGCGGCGGCGACCCGGACGCCGCGGTCTACTGGATGATGCGCATGCTCGAGGCGGGCGAGGACCCCCTCTTCGTCGCGCGCCGGATGGTGATCTTCGCGGCCGAGGACGTCGGCAACGCCGAGCCCCAGGCGCTCCAGGTCGCGGTCGCCGCCAAGGATGCCGTCCACTTCGTCGGGCTCCCCGAGGGCCGCATCCCGCTCGCCCAGGCGGCGACCTTCCTCGCCACCTGCCCCAAGTCGAACGCGAGCTACCGCGCCATGCTGGCGGCCGCCGAGGATGTGCGTCAGGTGGGCCCGCTCCCCGTCCCGCTCCACCTCCGCAACGCGCCAACCCCGCTCATGAAGGGCCTCGGCTACGGCGCCGGCTATCTCTACCCCCACGACTACGAGGACGCCGTCGTGGAGCAGGACTACCTGCCCGAGCGCCTGCGCGGGCGGCGCTACTACGAGCCGGGCGACCGCGGCTGCGAGCGCGAGATCGGCGAGCGCCTGCGTGCCTGGCGCGCACGCCGCGCCCGGACCGGGAAACCACCGCCCCGCTGAGCCCCACACCACCGGGCTTGGGGAGAAGCAAAGGGGATGCCAGGGCGAGGGCCACGTCCCGTCGCGCTTCCTGCGGTACAGGTGTCACAGGCGCGAACGCCCCCGTCACGCGGGAGACGGCCCGTCAGTACCGGATCGCCACCAGGGTGAGGCCGTGGGCGGGCGCCGTCGCGCCGGCCCGCGTCCGATCACGGCCCGCGATCAGCTCGCGGAGGCTGCTCGCCGTCCTCTGGCCCCGCCCTACCTCGACCAGCGTGCCGACGATGTTCCGCACCATGTGCTTCAGGAACGCGGTCGCCTCGATGCGATAGAGCAGCACCGGCCCGGTGTCGACGCGGCTCTCGAGCACGCGGCGGACGGTGGAGTGGACCGGCTCGGGGTCCGCGCCCCGGAAGGCGGCAAAGTCGTGCTCGCCGACGAGGTCTGCGGCCGCCTCGTTCATGGCGCGCGCGTCGAGCGGCTCGGGGACGTGCCAGGCGTGCCGCCGCCAGAACGGCGACGGGACGGGCGCGTTCAGGATGCGGTACTCGTAGACGCGGCTGCGCGCGTCGCGGCGCGGGTCGAAGGCGTCGTCGACCAGGGATATCTCGCGCACGGCGACGTCCCCGGGCGTGAGCGCGTTGAGGCTCCGCCGCAGACGCCCGAGGTCGGCGGGCACGCGGCTCACGTGCACCGCGGCCACCTGGCCACAGGCGTGCACGCCGGCGTCGGTGCGGCCCGCGCCGCGCACCCGGACCGCCTCGCGGAGCGCGGTCGCGAGCGCGCGCTCGAGCACCTCCTGCACCGTCGGGACCCCCGGCTGCACCTGCCAGCCCTGATAGTGGGTGCCCTCGTACTCGACCGTCAGCTTGAGCTGCATCCCGCTCAGAGCGCGTCGCGCACCCGCTGCCCCATCGCGCGGCAGCCGACGACCGGCTGGCCGGGCGAGGCGAGATCGGCCGTACGGTGGCCCGCCGCGATCACCGCCGCCACGGCGCGCTCGATCGCGTCCGCCGCCGCCGGCGCAGCGAGCGAGTAGCGGCAGAGCATGGCAGCGGAGAGGATCGCGGCCAGCGGGTTCGCCCGGTCCAGACCTGCGATGTCCGGCGCGGAGCCGTGGATCGGCTCGTAGAGGCCGTGGCAGCGCGCGCCGGGAACCGGGGCGCCGGCGAGCGAGGCGGAGGGCAGCATGCCCATCGAGCCGGCCAGCATGGAGGCCTCGTCGGTCAGGATGTCGCCGAAGAGGTTCTCGGTGGCGATCACGTCGAAGTCGCGCGGGCGGCGGATCAGGTGCATCGCCATCGCGTCGACGAGCACGTCCTCGTAGGCGACGTCGGGATACCCGCGCCGGATCTCGTGCGCAATTTCGCGCCACAGCCGTGAAGAGGAGAGGATGTTCGCCTTGTCGACCGACGCGAGCTTCCGGCGGCGCTGGCGGGCGAGCGCGAAGGCGGCGTGGAGGAGGCGCGCGATCTCGGCCTCGGTGTAGCTGAGCGTGTCGACCGCCTCGCGGCCGGCGGGCGTCGTGCGCCGCTCGCTGGGCCGGCCAAAGTAGATGCCGCCCGTCAGCTCGCGCACCACGACGAGGTCGACGCCCGCGAGGATTTCGGGGCGGAGCGGCGAGGCTGCGATCAGCTCGGGCACGGTCCACACCGGCCGCAGGTTGGCGTAGAGGCCGAGCCCCTTGCGGAGCCCCAGGAGCGCCTGCTCCGGGCGCACGCGCGCGCCCGGGTCGTCCCACTTGGGCCCGCCGACGGCGCCCAGCAGCACGGCGTCGCCGCGGCGCGCGCGCTCGAGCTCGGCGGGCGGGAGCGGGTCGCCCGTGGCGTCGATCGCGGCGCCGCCGATCGTCCCCGTGCTGAGCTCGAGCGCCAGGCCGTGGCGGGGCGCCACGACCTCGAGGACGGCGACCGCCTCCGCCGTCACCTCGGGACCGATGCCGTCGCCGGGGAAGACGGCGATGGTGGCGCGCCCGGCCACGCTCAGTCGTCGGGCCCCGCGCCGGGGCCGGCGCCGACGGTCGGGCCGTCGTCCGCGGGCGGCGCGGCGATCATCCCCGTCTGCCGCGCGTAGGCGAAGAGCCCGCCCGCCGCGATCACGGGACCCGCATCGCCCAGCGGCCGCAGCCGATGCACCGTGCCGGTACGCCGGTTCGTGAGCGTGGCGGCGTCGAGGTCGAGCACGCCCTCGTCGCCCGTCCGGAAGGCCTCGACCAGCCGCTCGCCCGTCTCGAGCGGGTAGAGCTCGCCCGTCGCCACGCAGTTGCGGAAGAAGATGCGCGCGTAGGACTCGGCCACGACGGCCTCGGCGCCCGCGGCGCCGAGGGCGATCGGGGCGTGCTCGCGGGACGACCCGCAGCCGAAGTTCTTCCCGGCGACCAGGATCGTGAACGGCGTCGTCGTGCTGCCCGGCGGGACGAAGGGCGGATCGCCGGGCCGGAGCAGCAGGCCGGCGAGCGCGTAGCTGCCGAGCTTGCGGTACTCCTCCGCGATGGTCGGCACCAGGTTCAGGTACTCGGCCGGGATGATCTGGTCGGTGTCGATGTTGTCGCCGAGGACGTAGACGCGGCCCGTGACGGTCATTGGAGGAGCTCCCGCGGATCGGTGATGCGGCCGGTGATCGCCGAGGCGGCGACGGTGTAGGGCGAGGCGAGGTAGACCTGCCCTTCCTTCGCGCCCATGCGGCCGGGGAAGTTGCGGTTGGTGGTCGAGATGCAGACCTCCGGGCCATTGATGCGACCGAAGGTATCGCGCGGCCCGCCCAGGCACGCCGCGCACGAGGCGTCGAGCGAGATCTGGCAGCCGGCGTCCCTGAAGATGTCGAGCAGGGGGCGGCCGTCGATGGTCTCGGTGCGGAGCCCGCGCGAGACGTCCGTGGTGGAGGGGACGAGGAAGGTGTCGACCGCCACGCGCCGGCCGCGGAGCACGCGCGCCGCGTTCACGAAGTCGGTCAGCTTCCCGCCCGTGCACGAGCCGATGTAGGCGCGCGTCAGCCTGACGTCCCCGAGCTCGCGCGCGAGCGCGCGGTTGTCGGGCGAGTGCGGCCGGGCGACCGTGGGCTCGAGCGTGCGCGCGTCGTAGCGTTTCTCGGTCAAGAAGCGCGCGCCGGGGTCGTTCTCGACCGGCGTGAAGGGCCGGGTGGTGCGGCCGCGGAGGTACGCGCGCGTGGTCTCGTCGCAGGCGATGATGCCGTTCTTGCCGCCCGCCTCGATCACCATGTTGGCGAGCGTCATCCGCTCCTCCATCGAGAGGCGCATCACCGCCTCTCCGGCGAATTCCATCGACCGGTATGTCGCGCCGTCCACCCCGATGTCGCCGATGATCTGCAGGATGAGGTCCTTGGCGAGGATGAAGCCGGGGATCTCGCCCTCGAACACGAAGCGCATGGTGGGCGGGACCTTCACCAGGAGCTTCCCGGTGCCCAGCACGAAGGCCGCGTCGGTGTTGCCGATGCCGGTCGCGAACTCGTCGAAGGCGCCGGCGGTGCAGGTGTGGGAGTCGGTGCCGAAGAGAACCTCGCCCGGGCGCGTGTGCCCCTCCTCGGCGAGCGCGATGTGGCAGACGCCCTTGTAGCGCGGCGTGCCGACGTCGTAGAGGTGCGGCAGGCCCTGCTCTGCGGCGAAGTGCCGCAAAATATCGACGTTGCGGTGCGCCTTGTCGTCGTGCGTGAAGATGTAGTGGTCGGGGATGAGCACGACCCGGTCGCGATCCCACACGCGCGCCTGCCTGCCGAACTCGCGCTTGAAGATGCCGATCGTGCCCGGGCCGCACACGTCGTGGGTCATGAGCACGTCGGCCCGGACCCACACGTTGTCGCCCGGCTCGACCGCCGCCTTCCCGGCGGCGCGCGCCAGGATCTTCTCGGTCATGGTCATGGCGCTCACGGCCCCACCTCCGCCTGCTGCCGCTGCCGGTACTGCCGGCGGTACTCGAGCTTGTTGAGGGCGTTCACGTAGGCGAGCGCGCTCGCCTGGATGATGTCGGTGTGGCTCCCCTGCCCGGTCACGCTGTGGTCGTCCTCGCGCACCAGGCAGGAGACCTCGCCCTGGGCGTCCGTGCCGCCGGTGATCGCCTTGACGGCGTAGCGCTCGAGCTGGGGGTGCTGGCCGGTCAGGTCGCTGATCACGCGGTAGCAGGCGTCGACCATGCCGTCGCCGGTGCCGTGGCCGATCACCTCCTCGCCGTCGATGCGGAGCTTCACGGTGGCGTGCGGGATCGCCATGCTGGAGGAGGTGACGTTCAGGTAGACGAGCTCGTAGCGGTCGCGCACGCCGCTGCGGACCGACTCCTGGGCGATGAGCGCGATCAGGTCCTCGTCGTAGACGTTCTTCTTCGCGTCGGCGAGCGCCTTGAAGCGTTCGAAGGCGCGGTTCATGTCGATGTCGCCGAACTCGAGGCCGAGCTCCTTCAGACGCGCCACGAAGGCGTGACGCCCCGAGTGCTTGCCGAGCACCAGGCGGTTCGAGTCCAGGCCGACCGACTCGGGCCTCATGATCTCGTAGTTGAGGCGGTTCTTCAGCACCCCGTCCTGGTGGATGCCGGCCTCGTGCGCGAAGGCGTTGTCGCCCACGATCGGCTTGTTGATCGGGATGGGGATGCCGGTGATCTGCGCGAGCAGCCGGCTGGTCGGGTAGATCTGCTCGGTCACGATGCCGGTGTCGACCCCGAAGCGGTCGCGGCGCGTCTTGATCGCCATCACGACCTCCTCCATCGACGTGTTGCCGGCGCGCTCGCCGATGCCGTTCACCGTGCACTCGACCTGCCGGGCGCCGTTCTGCACCGCCGCGAGCGAGTTCGCGACCGCCATGCCGAGGTCGTTGTGGCAGTGGGCGCTCCAGATGACGCGGTCGCCGCCGGGCACGCGCTCGCCGAGCATCCTGAAGAGCGCGCCATATTCCTCGGGCAGCGCGTAGCCGGTCGTGTCGGGCACGTTGATGGTGCGCGCGCCGGCGTCGATCACCGCGCCGAAGATCTCGACCAGGTACGCGGGATCGCTGCGCGAGGCGTCCTCGGCCGAGAACTCGACGTAGTCGAGATGCTGCTTGGCGCGCCTGACGGCCCATACCGCGGCGTCGAGCACGTCCTTCCGGCTCATCATGAGCTTGTGCTTCAGATGGATGTCGGAGGTGGCGATGAAGATGTGGATCCCGGGCCGCCTGGCCTTCTCCACCGCCTTGAGGGCGCGGTCGACGTCCTGCTCGCGCGTGCGGGCGAGCGAGAGGACAATCGGCTTCGTGATCATCTCCGCGACGCGCCGGACGGACTCGAAGTCGCCCTCCGAGGAGGCGGCGAACCCCGCCTCGATCACGTCCACGCCCAGGTGCTCGAGCTGGCGCGCGATCGCGAGCTTCTCCTCCACGTTCATGGTGGCGCCGGGCGATTGCTCCCCGTCGCGCAGGGTCGTGTCGAAGATCTGTACCCGGTCCATCGTCGGTCTCCTTTACGCCAGCTCGTCCCGGAAAAACACCTGGGGCCACGAACCGCCCGGCCCGTGGCCCCAGAAACAAAAAAGCCACGGGGGGTGGTCCCGCCCGTGGCATCCTCTCGGGAAGGTGAGGGTCTTGCCCTACACGCCTCCGAGGGCCGCGGGCGGGCGGCTAAGCAGCAGGCCCAGGGCCAGTCGAAGTAGTGCGGGCTTCTCGAACATCGTCCGAGCGCTTAGCGGCCCTGCCCGGGCTTGTCAAGCACGACCGCCCGCACCGCGGGCGGCTCCGCGCTGACGGCGGGCTCGGGCGGGCGGCCCCGCAGGCGGCGCACGATGGCGCTGAGCGGCCCCGAGGCCGCGTAGCTCCCGATGCCGAGGAAGAGCACCACCTCGGGCGCTCCCACCGCGAGGTAGATGAGGAGGATCAGCCCGAGCAGGACAGGGAACGGATGGCGGTGGTGGAAGCGGATCTCCTTGAAGGAGTAGTAGCGGATCTCGCTCACCATGAGTGCGGCCACGGCGAAGATGAGGAGCAGCATCGTGATGTGCTTGCCGGTCTCGCCCTCGCCGCCGAGCCAATGGTAGAGCCGGTAGTGGAGCAGCACGGTCGCCGCGATCACGTCGGCCGCTGCCGGGATCGGGAGGCCGACGAAGTACCGCTTCTCGACCGAGGCGATCTGCACGTTGAAGCGCGCGAGCCGGAGCGCGCCGCAGGTCACGTAGAGCGAGGCGGCGAGCCAGCCCCAGCGCCCCCACGGCCTAAGCGCCCACTGGTAGACGAGGATGCCGGGCGCCACCCCGAAAGCGACCAGGTCGGCGAGCGAGTCGTACTGGATGCCGAAGGAGCTGGTCGAGCGCGTGAGCCGCGCGATCCGGCCGTCGAGCGCGTCGCAGAGCTGCGCCAGGAGGATCATCACCGCCGCGTACCAGTACCATTTGCCGCCGTTGAGCGTGCAGATGATCGAGTAGAAGCCCGAGAAGAGCCCGGCCGAGGTGAGCAGGTTGGGCAGCAGGTAGACGCCCTTGCGCAGCGGCGGGATGCGCCGGCGGCGGCGGAGGCGGACGGCATACATGGGCGGGTTCTCGCTCACGACCTCTCCTCGGCGACGACGCTCGTGCCGGCCCGCACCCGGTCGCCGCGGCGGACGACCGGCGCGACCCCGACCGGCAGGAAGAGGTCGACCCGCGAGCCGAACATGATCATGCCGAAACGCTCGCCACGTTGCACGCGGTCGCCCGGGCGCAGTCGGCACACTATGCGCCGGGCGAGCGCGCCGGCGATTTGCACGAGGAGATAGCGGCGCCCGCCGCTCTCGAGCACGACGGCGGTACGCGCGTTGTCGAGCGAGGCCTTGTCGGCGAAGGCGGCGCGGAACCTGCCCGCGCTGTGACGCACCAGCGCGACCGTGCCGGAGACCGGGTTGCGATTCACGTGCACGTCGAGCGGCGACATGAAGATGCTGACGCGCGTCGCGGGCGCCCCGAGCACGCGCTCGTCCCGCTCCTCGACCACGGCCACCACGCGCCCGTCGGCCGGCGAGACGACGAGCCGCTCGCCGGGCGGCGCGCGGCGCTCGGGGTCGCGGAAGAAGTAGAGGCAGAAGCCGACCGCAAGGACGAGCGGCACGAGGGAGGCCGGGTGGCCGGCGAGGGTGCCCACCGCGCCCACCAAGCCGAGCACGCCGGCGGCCGTGCCGATGACGGGCCAGCCCTCGCGCGCGATCGCCACCGGGCTGCTTCGCCTCCTAGTTCCGCGAGCGGTCGACGAGCCGCTCGGAGGCGAGCCAGGGCATCAGGCCGCGCAGCTTCGCCCCGACCTCCTCGACCGGGTGCTTCGCGGCCTCCTTCCTGAGCTCTCGGAAGTGCGGCAGGCCGCAGCGGTACTCGGTGATCCACTCGTCGGCGAACTTGCCCGACTGGATGTCGGCGAGGATCGCCTTCATCGCCCGGCGCGTCTCGTCGCCGATGATGCGCTTGCCGCGCGTCATGTCGCCGTACTCGGCGGTGTTGCTGATCGAGTAGCGCATGTTGGCGATGCCGCCCTCGTAGATCAGGTCGACGATCAGCTTCACCTCGTGCAGGCACTCGAAGTACGCCATCTCCGGGGAATAGCCGGCCTCGACGAGCGTCTCGAAGCCGGCGCGGATCAGCTCGGTCAGCCCGCCGCAGAGGACCGACTGCTCGCCGAAGAGGTCGGTCTCGGTCTCCTCCTTGAAGGTGGTCTCCAGGACGCCCGCGCGCGTGCCGCCGATCGCCTTGGCGTAGGCGAGCCCGATCTGCTTCGTGTCCGCGCTCGGGTCCTGCGCCACGGCGAGCAGACACGGGACCCCCCGGCCCTTCTGGTACTCGCTGCGCACCAGGTGGCCCGGGCCCTTGGGCGCCACCATGAAGACGTTCACGCCCGCGGGCGGGACGATCTTCCGGTAGTGGATGTTGAAGCCGTGGCCGAAGGCCAGGTACTTTCCGGGCCT
>VBKJ01000155.1 GCA_005879795.1 Deltaproteobacteria bacterium | reverse complement strand
CCTCTCCTATCTAGTCGCCATCCCCTCCGCGGTGAAGGTGTTCAACTGGACGGCGACGCTGCACAAGGGGACGATCGAGTTCCGCACCCCGCTCCTCTACGCGCTCGGCTTCATCGGGCTGTTCACCATCGGCGGCCTGACCGGCCTCTTCCTCGCCTCGCTCGGCATGGACGTGCACGTGACCGACACCTACTTCGTGATCGCGCACTTCCACTACATCATGGTGGGCGGGATGGTGATGGGCTACCTGGGCGGCGTGCACTACTGGTGGCCGAAGATCAGCGGGCGGATGTACCCCGAGGGCTGGGGGCGGCTGGCGGCGCTCATCATCTTCATCGGCTTCAACCTGACCTTCTTCCCGCAGTTCATCCTCGGCTACCTCGGCATGCCGCGGCGCTATCACGCCTATCCCGACGAGTTCCAGGTGCTGAACGTGATGTCGACGGCCGGGGCCTCCATCCTGGGCGTCGGCTACCTGCTGCCGATGATCTACCTCCTCTGGTCGCTGCGCTACGGCGAGCCGGCGGGCGAGAACCCGTGGGACGCCACCGGCCTCGAGTGGCGGACGCCGTCGCCGCCGCCCCGCGACAACTTCGCGACCGCCCCGACGGTCAGCGGCGAGCCCTACGCCTACCCGGGCCGCGAGCCGGTTCATGGCTGAGCACGCCGCCGCGGTCGCCCACCAGTTCGACGACGCCGAGCAGCAGCGCGGCGCGGCCGAGCTCGGCATGTGGATCTTCCTCGCCACCGAGGTGATGTTCTTCGGCGGCATGTTCACCGCCTTCACCGCCTACCGCTGGCTCTACCCGGCAGCCTTTGCGCACGCGAGCCGCCACCTCGACGTGCTCCTCGGCGGCACCAACACCATCGTGCTCATCGGCTCGAGCCTCACCATGGTGCTGGCGGTGCACGGCGCGCGCGAAGGGCACCGCCGCTCGCTGCTCGTCTGCCTCGCGCTCACCATGCTCCTGGGCGGCGTCTTCCTCGGCATCAAGGCGATCGAGTGGACGCACAAGTGGGAGGACGGGCTCGTGCCCGGCCTCCGCTTCACGCTGACGGGCGCCGATGCCGGGCCCCAGGAACTCTTCTTCTTCCTCTATTTCGCGATGACGGGCGTGCACGCGCTCCACCTGATCATCGGGATCGGCGTGGTGGGCGTGATCCTCGCGCTCGCCTGGCGCGGCCACTACACGGCGGAGTACCACAACCCGGTCGAGGTGACCGGGCTCTACTGGCACTTCGTCGACATCGTGTGGATCTTCCTCCTCCCCATGCTCTACCTGATCGGACGCCATGGCCCGTAGCGGGGTGCGCGTCTACGTCGCCGTGTTCGCGGCGCTCATCGTGCTGACGCTCGCCACCGTCGCCGTGTCGTACGTCGACCTGGGGCCAGCGAGCGTGGTGGTCGCGCTCTCGATCGCGTTCACCAAGGCGGTCCTCGTCGTCCTCTTCTTCATGCACTTGCGCGAGAGCCCGGGGCTCACCTGGGTGGTCGCGGGCGGCGGCTTCTTCTGGCTCGCGATCCTGATCGGGCTCACGATGAGTGACGTGCTGACGCGAGGCTGGCTGCCGGTGGCGGGCCCGTAGTCAGTGGTTCAGCGCGGCACCACCACCGGCCCGTGGGGCGGTGGCGCCACCCGGCAGGGCGGTCTAGAATCCCTCCATGGAACGAACCGAGCTGACGCGCGACGTAGAGGCGATCCAGGTCCCCGGCGGGCACACCATGACGCTCGAGAAGGGCTGGGACGTCGTCATCACGCAGTCCCTCGGCGGCTCCTACACGGTGCAGGTCCCCGCCTACGGCGGCCTCTTCCGCATCGCGGGCAGGGACGCCGACGCGCTCGGCAAGGAGCCGACCACGGCGCCCGCCTCCGCCGCGGGCGGTGACCTCGAGGAGCAGGTGTGGGCGACGCTCAAGACCTGTTTCGACCCGGAGATCCCGGTGAACATCGTGGATCTCGGCCTGGTCTACGACATGCGCATCGCGCCGGAGGGCGACGGCCACCGCGTCGACGTCAAGATGACGCTCACCGCGCCCGGCTGCGGCATGGGGACGTCGATCGCCGCCGACGCGCGGCTCAGGCTCCTCGACCTCCCAGGCGTCACGGACGCCGACGTGCAGATCGTCTGGGACCCGCCGTGGAACCCGCAGATGATCTCGCCAGAGGGGAAGGAGCGGCTGGGGATGGCGTGACCGGCGGGCGCCGCCGGGAGTGCCGCTGCGGCTCCCGCTCCGGCGCCGACGCCGCGCGCCTGTCCCTCCGCACGGCGCGTGCGGCGCCGTCGAAGGTCGCCGCAGCGGCACCCCCGGCGGCGCCACGCGGCCGTCACGTCCCCCCGGTCGCTAGAAGCGGCGCTTGAGTCCGATGCGGAGGACGTCGCTGCGGCCGGTGACGGGGCCGCGGTACTCCTCGTCGTAGGCGACGAAGGCCATCCAGCCGCGGCGCGGGCGGCGGAGGATGTCGTAGGAGACGATGCGGTCGCTGTCGACCAGGTTGCGCGGCCGCCTGAGCCCGACGTAGTCGTCGAAGTCATACTCGTACCCGTCCACGATGTGAACCTGCTTCGGGATGAGGCTGAGCAGCGGACGGTTGCCGGGGCCGAGGGTCGCCACCTGCCGCGGCGCCTCGCTCGCCGCGGAGGCGAACGCGACCGCGCTGACGAGCGGGAGGACCAGGTTCGGCGCACCGTCGGCGAGAGCGGGGGCCGCCCGCGTCACCAGAGCGACCGTCATCGCCGCGAGCGCGTTACGCGACGCGGTGCGCCGCCGCGCGAAGTCCATGCAAAGCAACGCGCGTGCCGCGCGTGCCGCACACCGCGTCCGCACCGAAATAGCGCCGGCGGCGCCGGAGGGCACGTTGCAGCCGCGTCGCATCGTGCAGCGCCACGCGCTCGCGCCGAGCGACGACGGCGCAGGCGACGTGCGTGGTGCGATGATTCAGTGCGCGACGATGGCCGAGCTGACACGGCGCGTGTCGCCGGCGCTCGACACGACGATGGCAACTGCGCGGCTGCATGCCCAGGCGGGCTTTTCCGGGATCAGCGTGAAACCATCCCCGGCGGCTTCGACGCGGCCGGTGACCAGGCTCGCATGCGCATCGATACCGATCGCAAAGCGCGCGGCCGGTCCGCCCGCACCGGGCAGGAACGGGTCGAACGACAGGACGAGCTCTCCCGGCATCTCGCTCGCCGACGGGACGCGCAGCTCCACGATGTGGACGCGCCCGGCCAGCAGACACGCCGCGATCCGCTCGGCGCGTCCGGAGCGCCGCACGATCACGAGCCGGTCGCCGTCGCACGCGGCGACGTCGTAGACCAGCTCGCCGCCCTCCCGGGCGTACACCCAGCGCGCCCCGACCCCGAGCTGCGCCGGCCGCTCCACGAGGCGGAGGTCGGCGACGCCCGTAGTCAGGACGCCGATCGCGAACCCCTCCGTGTAGTACGCGGCCGCGAGCGCGCACGGCTCGCCGCCGATCGTAAGCCGGGTCCCGGGGGCCGCCGCCGCGCTCGCGTCGCGATACATGATGGGCAGCACGTCGGGGGCGTGGCCGAGCGGATCGGTGAGCCCACCGAAGGCCGGCAGGGGCGGCCCTGCCGTGCGCAGCTCGAGCACGATCCTAGTGCCGTCCGCCGTCGCGAAGCCGAGCCCTACCCTGAGTGTGTCCCGCCGGCCGCCTGTCTCGAAGACAATCGGCGCGAAGTGGACCGCGCGCGGACCGGCGCGCTGGTCCGCCACCGCCGCCCGGTCGTTCACGTAGTCGGTCTGGCCATGGTCGCGGCGGGTCACGATGGCGCGGACGAGCGGCTCGGCCCCGCGGCGCCTCGTCGAGAACGCCTCCACCGCCTCGTAGGCGGGATGCTCGGCGAGGAGCGCGATCACGTGCCCCTCCTCGCGGCGAAAGACGACCTCGAGGGGCTGAAGGAACTCGGGGGGCACGCCTACGGCGCGACGACGACCGCCTGCCCGCCGCCGCGACCACGACGGCGGCGCCCGCCGCGGCGCCGGCGCCGGCGCTTCCCCGGGGTCGGCGGGCTGGCGGTGTCCGCGGCCGCGGAAGCCGCCTCGGGCTCCCCGGCGCTGCGCTCCGCCGTCTCGGCCTCCTCCGTGCCGTGCGCGGCCGGCTCCTCGGCGGGTCCGGGCTCGACCAGCCGGACGGCGCCCGTGCGGCCCACCTCGAGCTCCTTGATGCGGCGCAGCCGCGTGATCAGCCGCGGCGAGCCCGGCGTGCGCCGGAAGCCGCGCGCCTTGAGGGCGTTCGAGAGGGCGTCGATGCTGACGGTGCGCTCGGGCGCACGCGCGAGCAGCTCGCGCGCCACGGCGAGGAGCTCGTCGTGGGGCGCCGTGTGGCCCTCGCCCGCGGGCTCGCTGCCGTTCGCCACCGGCGTGGCGGCCGTGGCGGGAGGCGATGGCGCCGCCTCTTCCCGTCGCCCGCGCCGCCCGCCGCGCCGCCGGCGGCGCGAGCGCGGCTCTCTGGCCCTCGCCTGCTCGGGCAGCGGCTCGGCGGCCGCCCCCGCGACGGCGCGATAGGAGAGCCGGCGGAAGCCGACCCCCAGGCTGGTCGCCACGTCGCCCACCGCGTCGAAGGCCTGGTCGTCGGTGATGATCTCGAGCTGGTCGCCCGGCCGCGCCGCCGCGAGCCAGACGCCGGCCGAGACCGCGATGCGGAGGTCGCTCCAGTCGCGCACGCCCACCGACGGCGCGCTGTGTACGAGGTGCGCGCCACGCTCGGCGAGGAGGCGCGCGGTGTCGTTGTTCACCACCCGCCAGTTGCCGACCGCCACCAGCTCCGTCGCGCGCGTCAGGCGATCGATGCCGAGATGGTCGAGCACGCGCGCGACGTGGTCGGCGCGGCTCGAGTTCTCGACATCGAAGTAGATCGCGCGCCGGATGGACGGGCGCGGCCGCTCGGGCTCCGGTGCCGGGACGCGCGCCGCGAAGCGCACCTCCGGATCCGCGGGCGCGACGTCTGCCGGCGCGGCCTCGGGCGGCGGCCGAGCGGGCTCTTCGAGCGGGAGGTCGAGCGGCGCCTGGGCGGGCGTCCGCCGTCTGCCGCCGTGGCGTCGCCGGGCGGGCTTCTTCCCCGTGGTCATCGCACACACCATAGCAAACGCGGACAACCCGGGCGACCGCTGCGCGACGAGGACTGACACCTTTTCGACGCTTCCGGGCCCGGCGAGCCCGGCGGAATGCGCCATTCCACCTGGCACAGCCGGTGCTGACTGCCGGCGATGGGCGTCCCGCCCCGAGGCGGCGACGTGATGCGGTCGGGCCTCGACGACCTCGTCACCTTCAACCGCTGGCTCTGCATGACCCGCCTGCGGGCGGCCGGGGCGGTCGTCGTCTTCACGCTCGCCCTCGCGTGGCTCGGCATAGGGGACATCGCGTCCGCGCCTGCCCTGGCGGCGTGCGCCGGCCTCTTCGTGGTCTCGGGGATCGGGCTCTCGTGGGACCGCCTCGCGCGCGCGCCACGCGTCCTCTTCTACCTCCAGAGCCTCGCCGATCTGGCCGGGATCACGTTCGGCATCGGCGCCTCCGCCGCCGGGGTCGAGGCGCTCCTCTTCCGCTCGGTCTACGCCCTCACCATCGTGCCGGCGGGGCTCATCTCGGTGCCGAGCGGGCTCGCGATGGCGACCGCCGCCACCCTCGGGCACGAGGCCCTGCTCGTGCACGAGCGTGGTCTCTCCCTGGCCACGCTCGCGAGCGTCGAGTCGCTCGTGCCCACCTTCCTATTCTTCCTCCTCGCGCAGCAGTGCTTCTTCTACGGCGCGCACCTGAAGCGCAAGAACACCGCGCTCGCGAGCCTGGCGGAGCGGCTCGAGGAGAGCCGGCAGCGCCTGGGCGCCGAGGCGCGCACCTCGGCCGCGCTCCTCGACGTCGCGCGTACGCTGAGCTCCACGCTCGAGGCGCCGGAGATCCTCGCGCGCCTGAACTCGACCACCAGCCAACAGCTCGGCGCCGACTGGAGCGGTACCTTCCTGGTCGATCCCGACTTCGGCACCTTCCGGCTCGTCGCCGCCACCGATGCCGACGCCGCCGCGGGCGAGCCCGAGCGCCTCGAGTTCCCCGTGAGCGGCTGGGCGCCGGTCGGGCGTCTCGCCGGAGAGCCGGTCGTCGTGCTGACCGCCGCCGAGGCCGCGTGCACCCCGGGCCTCGGCCGGAGCGGCCGCGTGCTCTCGACCATGATCCTGGCCGCGCTCTACCACGAGCGCGTGCTCGCCGGCTTCCTCGCCGTCGGCTTCGGCAGCCTGCCCGCTCCCGAGCGCGAGCAGGCGGTCGAGTTCCTGTCCGGCATCGCGCAGCATGCGACCATCGTGCTGCGCAACGCACGCCTGCTCGAGGAGGTGCGGCTGGCGAGCGCCATGAAGTCCGAGTTCGTGGGCGCCATCTCGCACGAGCTCCGCTCGCCGCTCAACGTGATGCTCGGCTATCTCGAGATGACGCTCGACGGCGCGTTCGGCCCGATCACCGCCGAGCAGAGGCACGCGCTCAGGCGCACGCAGGAGCAGTCGCTCATGCTGCTCGAGATGATCACGGCGCTCCTCGACATGAACCGCCTCGAGGCCGGCCGCCTCCCGGTGCAGCCCGCGCGCGTCTCCGTCCCGCAGCTGCTCGAGGAGATCTGCCAGCAGCTCCCGGAAGGCTGGCGCCGCCCCGAGGTGGCGTTCCGCCGCGCCATCGTGGCCGACCTGCCCGAGATCGAGACCGACCCGGGGAAGCTGAAGACCGTGGTGCGGAACCTCCTGCACAACGCCTTCAAGTTCACCGAGCGCGGACACGTGATGCTCGGCGCGAGCCTCACGCCCGAGGGCGACCTCGCCATCACGGTCGCCGACACCGGCTGCGGCATCCCGCCCGAGGCGATCCGGTACATCTTCGACATGTTCCGCCAGGTGCCGGGCTCGGGCGGGGGCGGCGTCGGCCTCGGGCTCCACCTCGCGCGCCGGCTGCTCCACGTCCTCGGGGGCACGGTGAGGGTCGCGAGCGAGGTGGGCAAGGGCACCTGCTTCACCGTGACCCTGCCGCTCGCCGCCCGCTTCGCGCTGCGCCAGAGACGGCGCCCGCCGGCGCCGCTCGCCCCGTCCGCGGACGCGGCGTAGCGTGCCGCGCCCGCCGGACCAGCCTCACGAGCCCCGGCAGCTCGCGGCGGGGCTCAGTTCATCGTCAAGGAGTGGCTCGCATGCGGGCCGAGCGGGAGCTGTGGTATGTGCCCTCGCCGATGCCGCTCGCCCCCGACGTCGCCACCGCGCTCCGCGCCGCGAGGCAGATATACGTGGCGACGCGCCGCGCTGACGGCACGCCGAGCAGGCCCGTGCCAGTCTGGTTCATGCTCGACGGCGAGGCCGTCTACTTCACGACCGGCCCGCAGAGCCACAAGGCACGGCGGATCGCACGCGGGAGCCCGCTCCTCGTCTGGGTCGGGCAGCCCGACGGCCCGCACTTCGTCGGCCGGGCCGAGCTGGTGCACGATCCCGAGGTCGCGGCGCGCATGGCGCCCGTCTACGACGACAAGTACTGGATATCGTGGCTCGGCTTCTTCCGCCCGCGCCCGGAGCGGGTGCGGGCGGGGAAGACGGTGATCGTGAAGGTCACGCCCTGACCTCTCAGAGGCTGCCGCGGGGCACCGCCTCCGCCACCACCTCGCGCCGGCCGGCGTCGTAGCGCATCGCGAGCTCGCCGCGGGCGATCGCGAGGAGCGTCTGGCCGACCAGCGCGCGGCGCCAGCCGCGCGCGACCACGACGTCGTCGAGCGCGCTCCCGTCCACCGCGTAGGCCGCGAGGGCATCGATGTCGCGGCCGCTCGCGATCACCTCGGGCGCGATGTCCTCGCGCTCGGCGACGGCCTGCACCGCAGCGCGGAGCAGCGCGACGAGCCCGGGCGGCGGCCCCTTGTGCCGGTGGCGCGCCGGCGGCTCGGGGGAGCGCTCCGGCGGGCAGGCGAGGCCGGCACGGAGCGCCGCCAGGATGCCCTTCCCGTGGCGGTCGACCGTGCCGGCGGTGAGGCCGCGCATCTGTTTCAGCTCCTCGATGCTCGTCACCGGACGCGCCGCGAGCGAGGTGAGGACGATGTCGTTGGCGATGAAGTTGGGACGGATGTTGGCGCGCGCCGCGCTCCGCTCGCGCCACGCGGCGAGCTCGCGCAGCACCGCCAGCTCGCGCGCACCGAGGCGCTGCCAGCCTCTCACCGTCCGGTAGCGCTCGTCGTCGGGCAACTCGGCGAAGCGACCGGCGTCCTCGAGGGCGCGCAGCTCCTCCTCGACCCACGCCGTGCGCCCGCGCGTCTTCAGGTCGGCGCGCAGCCGGTCATACAGGGGCAGGAGATGCGCCACGTCCTCGCGGGCGTAGACGAGCTGCCCGGCGTTGAGCGGCCGGCGCGTCCAGTCGGTGTAGGTCTGATCCTTCTTGATGCGGACCTTGAGCACACGCTCGAGGAGCATGGTGAGCCCGACCTGGAGCCCGTAGCCCAGGAAAGCGGCCATCACCTGCGTGTCGGCCACGCCGCGCACCGGGGCGCCCATGAGCGCGGCGAAGATCTCCAGGTCCTGGCCGCCACCATGCAGGACGACCGGCACCTTGGGGTCGCGCAGCAGCGGGAAGAGCGGCGAGAGATCCTTCACCGCGAGCGTGTCGATCACCGCCGTGCTCGTGTCGGTTGCGACCTGGACGACGCCCAGGATCGGGCGGTAGGTCCGCTCCCACATGAACTCCGTGTCGATGGCGAGCCGGCCGGCCGCGCCCACCTGGGCCGCGAGCGCGGCGAGCTCGCCGGGGGTGGCGAGGAGCGGCGGCGGGGCGGGCACGGGGCGTCCCAGGTACCCGAGCGGTGACCGGCTGGCAACCCACCACTCGACGTGGCTCCCCGGTCCTTGCTATCCGGGGACGATGGCAGAGCAGGATCTCGACGCCTTTCGTCGCGAGCTCCGCACCTGGCTCGCAGCGAACGTCCCCCGGGACCTGAGCCCGGAGCGCGCCGCCAGGCTCCCCGAGGACGAGCGCATCCGCCGGCTGCGCGCCTGGCAGCGGAAGCTGGCCGAGGCGCGCTGGGTCGGCATCACGTGGCCCCGCGAGTACGGCGGCCGCGACGCCGGTATCCCCGAGCAGCTCGCCTACGTCGAGGAGATGGCGCGCGCCGGGGCGCCGGAGATCATCGGCAACCTCGGCATCGGCATCGCGGGCCCGCCCATCCTCGCCTACGGCACCGAGGCACAGAAGCGGCGCTTCGCCCCGCGCATCCTCAACGCCGAGCATCTCTGGTGCTTCGGCTTCTCCGAGCCCGGCGCGGGCTCGGACCTGGCCTCGCTGCGCACGCAGGCGGTGCTCGAGGGCGACTGGTTCGAGGTCACCGGCCAGAAGGTGTGGACGACCCTCGGGCACCACGCCGACTGGTGCATGCTCCTCTGCCGCACCGACACCGAGACCCGGCGCGCCAAGGGCATCTCGTGCCTGCTCGTCGACATGAAGAGCCCGGGCATCACGGTGCGCCCGCTCCGCCAGATCACCGGCGAGGCCGAGTTCAACGAGATGTTCTTCGACGCGGTGCGCGTGCCGCGCGAGAACCTGCTCGGCGAGCTGCACGACGGCTGGCAGATCGCGGTGGCGGCGCTCCAGAACGAGCGCGGCATCCTCTACGTGGTGAGCATGCAGATCCTCCTGAAGCAGGCACGGGATCGGCTGCTCCAGCTGGCGCGCGAGCGCGGCGCGGGACGCGATCAGCTGCTGCGCCAGGACCTGGCTCGCATGTACCTCGGCACCGAGGTCTTCCGCATGACCTGCCAGCGCACGCTCGACAAGCTGCTCCGCATGGGGATGCCGGGGCCCGAGGCGTCGATCATCAAGCTCCACTGGACGGAGCTGACGCAGGCGATGCCGGAGATCGGGATGCAGCTCCTCGGCCCGGAGGGGCTCCTCTACGACACGCCCCGGCCCGAGGACGGCACCCACGCCGACCCCGCGCAGTGGGTGCAGCGCGGCTACCTCGGGGCGCGCGCGGCGAGCATCGCGTCGGGGACGTCGGAGATCATGCGCGGCATCATCGCCATGCAGGTGCTCGGGCTGCCGCGGGGGACGTAGGGCGCAGCTCGTCCGGTCGCCGCACGCGGCCGCCGTCGGGCTGTGCGTGTCCGCGCTGCAGCCCGCGACACAGGCGGCCGGTGCGCCGGCGCCATGCAGGACGCTCGTAGAGCGCCCAGAGCCACCCGGCGGATGGACGCGGAGCGCGCATTGACTCACCCGCCGCCCGGCCGACATGCTCACCCCGCCACCGCGCCCGGGGAGCGGCGCTGCCGAGGAGGGGAGGGATGCGATGGAGCTCCACATTCTGCTCGTCGCCGGCGACGCGGACCATGCGGACGCCACGCGGCGGGCGCTCGTGCGCATGGAGGCGGGCGTACGCGTGACGACTGCCGAGCGCCTCGAGAGCGCGCTGGTGGCGCTGCGCGACCCGGCCATCCGCTGCGTGGTGACCGACGTGCGCCTGCCCGACGCCAAGGGCGTGCGCGTGCTGAAGGCGCTGTGCACCGCGCGCCGCGATCTGCCCGTGATCGTGGTGACGGCGAACGGCTCCGAGCAGCTGGCGGTCGCCGCCATGAAGCTCGGCGCGGCCGATTACGTGAGCCTCCACCCGCGCTACGCCGAGGAGCTGCCCGTCCTGGTGCGCGAGGCGCTCGGCCGCTCGGTGCTCTCGGGCGTCGACGAGGCCTGCCTCGTCGGCGGCACCCCGGCGCTCGCCGGCACGGAGGGGGCGGCGTTCGTCGCCACCACCGCGAACATGCGGGCCGTTCTGGCGCTCCTCGAGCGCGCCGCCCGGAGCACCGTGCCCGTCCTCCTCGAGGGTGAGACCGGCACCGGCAAGGAGCTCCTGGCGCGCGCCACCCACCGCCGCGGCCCGCGCCCGCAGGCGCCCTTCCTGGTGCAGAACTGCGCCGCCATTCCCGAGTCGCTCCTCGAGAGCGAGCTCTTCGGTCACCTGCGCGGGGCGTTCACCGGCGCCGAGCGTGACCGTCGCGGGCTCTTCGAGGCGGCGGACGACGGCACCGTCTTCCTCGACGAGATCGGCGAGGCGCCGCCGGCCGTGCAGGCGAAGCTCCTCCGCGTCCTCCAGCACGAGGAGGTGAAGGCGGTGGGCGCCGACCGCGCCCGCCGCGTGCGCGCGCGCATCGTCGCGGCCACCAACCGCTCGCTCGAGGCCGAGGTGACGGCGGGTCGCTTCCGCCTGGACCTCTACTACCGCCTCGCCGTGTTTCCGATCCGCGTGCCGCCGCTCCGGCACCGTATGGCCGACCTGCCGGCGCTCGTGGCGCACTTCCTCTCCCGCTGCGAGGAGCGCGAGCGCCGCGCGACGGGCGGCTTCGACGGCGACGCACTGCGGGCGCTGCAGGCCCACGCCTGGCCGGGCAACGTGCGCGAGCTCGCCAACGAGGTGCACCGCCTGGTGCTCTCCGTCGACGCGGGAGAGCGCATCCACCGCCACCACCTGGCCCCGCGCATCCGCGCCGCCGACCCGGCCTTGCGGGGCGAGCCGCTCGCCCGCATCCTCGCGCGGGTCGAGCTCGCGCTCATCCGCCAGCGCCTCCAGCAACAGCCCACCAAGAGCGCCGCCGCCCGCAGCCTCGGCATCACGCGCGAGGCCCTCTACGCCAAGCTCCGCCGCCTCGGCACGGCGAGCGGGGGCGCGTGAGGGACGCGGGCGCCCCGCCGAGCTCGCTCGCCTTGTCGAGCAATACTCCCATGCGCCGCCCGAACAAGCGCGTCGTCTCCACCACGTACCGCCCGAGCACGTGATCGACGAGGCGCGCCAGCGTCGCGGCCGGCGTCGCGATGTGGCAGCGCGTGCCGCCGTGCACCAGGCCCACGATCGCGGCCGCCCCGTCGACGAGCGGGGCGCCCGAGTCGCCGGGCCGGCCGTCGATGCTGGTGAAGAGGGCGTTCGGCAGATCCGGTAGCGACGGGCAGCGGCCGATGCGGTCGAGACGCGCGTTCTGGAAGCGCGGGCGCTCCGGGTTGCCCTCGAAGTAGAGCACCGTGCCGGGGATCTGCCGCCGCCGCACGATCGCGAGCGGCTCCACGTCCGCCGGCTCCTCGAGGAAGAGCACGGCCTGGTCGCTGGCGTCGTTCACCGCGACCACCCACGCGGTGCGCTCGGAGCCGGTCGAGAGGCGCACGCGGAGGGTCCGGCCCTTCACGCAGTGCTTCGCGGTGACGATGACCTGCGGATTCTCGGCGACCACGCCGGCGCAGCCCGTGGTCTCCACCACGACGCTCGCCACGCGTAGCGCCCGGCGCACGGGGAGGTCGCTACCCGCCTGCGCCGACAGCGCGAGCAGCATGACGAGGGCGACAGCTCCTCCCGGACGCGCCATCGAATCCATCCCTATGACGGCCCGGGTCGCCTCCTATTCGGGCGCCGCGAGCGGGACGACGTCGTGGAAGCGCGCGTAGTCGATGTGCCGCACACCGTCCGGCTCCCGGGTGAGGACGTCGACGAAGCGCGCCCCCCACGCGATGTCGCCCGGCTGGTAGCGATGGCGCGCGTGGACGGTCTGGGCGAGGTTCTCGTCGTAGCCCATGAGCGAGATCACGATCTCTGCCTCCACGGCCGCGAGGGAGGCGGGGGTCGCGCCGTGGAAGGGGCTCGCCTCGGTGATGGGATGGATCGCGGTCCAGCTGAGCGCGAAGAGCATGCTCCCCGGGCGGACGAGCACGAGGTCGTGGAAGCGCCGCATCCGACTCCCTTCGAGCGTCGTCTCCTCGCGCGCCAGCACGACCCGCACCTCGGCGTGCACGATGTTGTTGCCGCGCGCGTTCGCCATGCGGAACATGAAGCAGGGCACGCCGTCGTGGGGCGCGACCACCGCGTGGCGGCTGAAGAGCACGCGCGCCGTCGGGTGTGAGAACTTGGCGAACATGAGCCCCGTGACCATCGCCACCCCGAAGAGGCCGACGAGTACCTCGACGGTGACCAGGACGTTCGCGAACGGCGTGCGGGGCACGAGCTTGCCGTAACCGATGGTCGCCATCGTCTGCACGCTGAAGAAGAACGCGTCGACGAACGACCCCGGGCGGGCGTTCTCGACGCTCCCCGGCTGGGCGAGATAGGCGAGCGCGAATAGGGCGTTGGCCGCGAGGTAGAGGCCGACGATGGTGGCGACCAGGCCCGACCAGGGCGCGCTCAGGAGGTGATGGTAGAGGTCGTCGAAGAGGCGGCGGCGGTTCGGGGGGAGGGCCATGCGCGAGCGCCCGAGCCGTGCGCCGGCCGCCGTCCGATGTCAAGACGTGCGCGCCAGCCCGGTGCGCATGGCGGCGAGCTCGCCCACGATCTGGTCGAGCCGGCGCGTGAGCTCGGCGTGGCGCACGGCCTCGGGGGAGGGCCTCTTCCCGATGAACGAGATCGTCCCGCCCGGCTCGAGGACGGCGCGGTCCACCTCGTCGAGCGACTCGAAGCCCTGCTTGTGCGCCGCCGACTCGAGCTCGGGGAGCGTGATCAGCTCGGCCTTCAGGCGATCGAAGCGGATCTTCCCGTTCTCGACGAGGACGTCCGCCTCGCCCTCGACCAGACGCTCGAGCCGCTCGTGGCGGTAGAGGAAGCGGACCACGAGCGCGTTCGCCGCGAGCAGGGTCGCGGCGCCGAGCAGCCCGCCGGTGACCGAGTTGTCGTCGCCGATGATGGCGTTCTGCACGGTGTTCGAGAGCGTGAGCAGCACGACCAGGTCGAAGGGATTGAGCTGCGCCAGCTCCCGCTTGCCGGCGAGCCGGAGGCCGACCACCAGGAAGGCGTAGACGACGACGGCCCGCAGCACCTTCTCCGCGACCGGCACGCCGAGGTGGAACATGTCGCTCCACAGCTTCGCATCCATGTGAGCCTCCTCCCGGCGGCGGAGTCTAGTCACCGCCCCGGCGGAGCCGCAATCGTCGGCTCCCGGCGCCCCACCTTGCGTCCGCCCGCGGCATCGGGAAGGCTCGGGCCGTCGTGGCCGCCGCCGCGCGCATCTCGCTGCCCTCGCCGGTCCTCTTCGCCCTCGAAGGGCGGGCGTGGCTCGAGTTCGCCGCGCTCGTGCCCGCGCTCCCGCTGCTCGCACGCGCGCCGCGCGGCGACGGCCACCCGGTGCTCGTGCTGCCGGGCTGGCTCGCGAACGACCGCTCGACCTGGGCGCTGCGCCGCTTCCTCCGTGACCGCGGCTACCACGTCCACGGCTGGCGGCTCGGGCGGAACCTCAGGCCGGACGCGGACACCCTCACCGCGCTCGGGCGGCGCTTCCGCCTGCTCCGCGCGCGGCACGGGCGGAAGCTGAGCCTCATCGGCTGGAGCCTGGGCGGCATCTACGCCCGCGAGCTCGCCCGCCGCTTCCCCGCCGACGTGCGCCAGGTGATCACGCTCGCGAGCCCGCTCCGGGCGCCGTCCGCGGCGAGCGTCGCCCGCTTCTACCGGGGCGTGCGGCGCAGCCAGGGCCCGCCCGACTCGAGCGCGCCGCTCCCCATCCCCTCCAGCTCGCTCTACAGCCGCAGCGACGGCGTGGTCGCGTGGCGGAGCTGCCTCCAGGACGAGGGGCCGCTCGCCGAGAACATCGAGGTGCGGAGCAGCCACTGCGGGATGGGGCACCATCCCGGCGTGCTGCTCGTGATCGCCGACCGGCTGGCGCAGCCGGAAGGCGCGTGGCGTCCCTACGCGCCGCCCGGCCCCGCCTGGCGCGCGGCGCTCGGGGTCGCGGGTTAGGAGCGCTCCGCGAGCCAGCGCGCCAGCCCCGGCGCCGTCCGCCGCCTGAGCTCGGCGTTCAGCCGGAACACCTCGAGCGCCTGCCTGAGCGCGCGCGTCGCCTCGGGGACGGGGTGGGTGCGGAAGAAGCGGGCGACCTCGCGTGCGTAGCGCGGCTCGCGCAGCGCCGGCGTCATCTCGACCACGCGCGACATCATGAGCGGCGGGATGCGCCGGCGGAGCGCGGCCCACCTGCGGGTCATGAACCGCCACGCCGCGCCGCGCGCGGCGGGGTTGCCGAGGAGCCGCATGAGAAGGAAGGCGACGTCCTGGGTCGGGATCTCCGGCGTGAGCAGCGCGGCGAGCGTGCGCTCGCGCGCTGCGGGCGTGCGGAAGGAGCCGAGGCCGAGGAGGAAGCGCCGCCGCTCCTGCGGCGTGGCGGCCGCGGCCACGGCGGCGCGATAGCGCTCGTAGAGCGCCTCGTCGCCGACGCGCGCGGCGAGCGCGACGACCGGGTCGGCCAGATTCGGCTCGAGCGCGTTCCGGTCGGCCAGGTAGGCGTCGAGCCGGCGGCGCGCCTCGGCGAGGACGGCGGGCGCCTCGGCCACAGCGCCCACCAGGCGCACGAGCGCGGCGCGCCGGAGCCGGGTCGGGTCGTCCTCGCCCGCCGCCGCCGTCCACCCGAGCCGCTCGAGCTGCGGCCCGAAGCGGCGCGTGATCCAGGCGCGGAGCGCCGCCTGCGCCCCGCTCCCGGGCTCGGCCACCTGCTCGTCGATCAGGTCGAGCGGTCCGGCGATGCCGTCGAGCACGTCGTAGTCGGTCTCCTCGCCGAGCGCGGCGGCGACGTCGAGGAAGGACTCGATCGGGGCGCGGCCGCCGCGGACGAGGGCCCACTGGTCGCCGGCGAGGGCGAGCCGCTCGACCGGCGTGAGCGCGGCGCCCGGATCCGCGAGCAGCGTCTCCCGGTCGGCCGGGTCGTGCGCCACCCGGTAGAAGCCGCCCGCGTCCGCGTTGGCGAAGTACCATGCCGGCGCCCCGGGCGCCGGGAGGCTGGCGCGCGCCTTGTCGACGAGGAAGCGCTCGGTCGCCGCACCGTCCGCGCCGCGCCACTTGACGACCAGCGGCACCGGCCAGGTCGCGCGGCGCCGCGCCGCGGGCACGCGCGGATCGGCGAAGAAGCGCTCCTGGCGCACGGCGAGCGCCGGGCGACCACCGTCGCGCGCCGGCGCGATGGTGACCAGCGGGAAGCCCGGCTGCGCGATCCACGCCTGCGCCAGGCGCGCGACGGGCTTGCCCGACGCCTCCGCGAGCGCGCGCCAGAGATCCGCCGCCACCGTGTTGCCCTCGCGGTGGCGCCGCATGTAGCGGCGCACGCCGTCGCGGAAGGCGTCGGGCCCCAGGTAGTGCTCGATCATGCGCACCACCGCGGCGCCCTTCTCGTAGGTGATGGCGTCGAAGTTCTGTGTCGCCTCGGCCACGCTCCGCACCCGGGCGTAGATCGGGTGGGTGTTGGCGAGCGCGTCCATGGCGAGCGCGCTGGCGCGGTCGTGCTCGAAGCCCTGCCACATGCGCCACTCGGGCCGCCAGTCGTCGACCACCCGGTACGCCATCCAGGTGGCGAACGCCTCGTTCAGCCAGAGGTCGTCCCACCACGCCATGGTGACCAGATCGCCGTACCACATGTGCGCCAGCTCGTGCGCGATCACCTCGGCGGCCCGCTTGCGCTCGGTGAGCGAGGCGGTCGCGGGATCGAGGAGGAGGAGCGTCTCGCGGAAGAAGACGGCGCCCGCGTTCTCCATCGCGCCCGCCTCGAAGTCCGGCACCGCGACCAGGTCGAGCTTGCCGTACGGGTAGGGAATGTCGAAGTAGTCCTGGAGGCGCCCGAGGGCCTCGGCCGCCGCCTCGAGCCCGAAGTCCGTGAGCCGCCCCTTCCCCGGCACGTGCCAGACGCGGATCGGCACGGGGCCGCACAGGCGCGGCGCCGACGCCTCCAGGCGCCCGACCGCGAGCGCCAGGAGGTAGGTCGAGAGCGGCGGCGTCTCGGCGAAGCGGAGGATGCGACCGCCGGGCACGGGGTCCTCGCGCTCCACCGGCCCGTTCGACACCGCCGTCTCGCCCTCGCGCACGCGGACCGCGACGCGGAAGCGCGCCTTGAAGGAGGGCTCGTCGAAGCAGGGAAGGATGCGGCGCGCGTCGGCCGCCTCGCACTGCGAGAAGGCGTAGGGGCGCCCGTCGGCGCTCGCCGCGTAGAGGCCGCGGAGGTGCTGGTTCAGGCGGCCGCCGAAGCGGAGCGCGAGCGTCGCCTCGCCCGCCGCGAGCGGCCGCGCGAAGCGGAGCGCCGCCGTCTCGTCCGCGCGCGAGAGGCGGACGCGCGCGGGCATCTCCCGGCCGCCGCCGTGCGCCGCCGCGCGCTCGATGGTGATCTCGGTCGCGTGCAGCACGATCTCCGCGCGCGGCCGTGCGAGCCGGAGCGCGATCCGCACCTCGCCGCGGAAGCTGCCGCCCTCGAGGTCGGGCTCCAGATGGAGATCGTACGCGGTCGGCCGGACATCGGCCGGGAGACGGAAGCGGGACGGGCGTGGCGCGGTCGGCATCGGTCCTCCGGGGGCGTCGTGCGGCCCTCGCCTGTAGCGAGCGTCACGAAGTGCGGCGCTGCTTCCACCGCCCGGCGCGCATCAGCCGGCGGCGGCGGCGCTGGTACTCGCGGTTGTATGCGCGCAGGCGGGCGCGGTTCCGCCGGTAGTACGCGCGCTGCCGCGTGTTGTACGCGTCGCGGTGCGTCGCGCACCACTTCCGGAAGTAGCCCCCGCGGCACTCGCCGCACCAGCGGTCCCGGCCGTCGGGACAGGCGGCGCGGCGCCAGAAGGCGCTGAGCGGCTTCACGCGCCTGCACGCCGTGCAGCGCTTCGTGCGCGGCGCCGGAGCCCGCCCGGACCGTCTCGTCGGCGAGGGCTTCGCCATCACACCCGACGCAAGCCGAGCAGGCGGCATGCCAGGGCATTTGTATTGTTACACCCGTGAGTTTGCGTCGGCGAGCGTCGGACCCCGCCTGTGGCGCATTGCCACGGGACGCGTTCTGCGCGCGGCATTCTGCCTCACCTGTCCTTTCTGCCGGCCACACACGATAGCACGCGCGGCGCCGGTGCCAAAAAAAGGCGCCGCTCTGTCCAGCGTTTGCCGGACCTAGCGCGTGCGTCGCTCGCGGCGCGCCGCGGCCGCAGCGCGCGGGCGCGGTGTCCCGACCGAGGCATGGTCGACGAGGTAGCGCCAGGCGCCGTCCTTCTTCACCAGCACCTCGGTCGAGCGCACCTCGGTGGTGATGCGCCGGCCACCCGGGCCCGGCATCGTGCCCTCCCAGTGGGCGACCGTCACGATGTGCGCGTCCCCGAGCGGGAGCGCCTCGAGCGACTTGAGCGCGAACTGCGCGCCGCCCCGCTCCCTGCACAGGGCCGCCGCCATCTTCTCGATGTCCGCCTTCCCCTTCGCCTCGGCGCCCTGGCCCGGCCACACCGCGATCGCGTCGTCAGCGTAGAGCGCCATCACGCCCTTCACGTCGCCGGCACCGCAGGCGCGCGCGAAGGCGTCTTCGACCCCGCGCGCATCCGCGGTCGGGTCGGCGAGCGCCGGCCCGGCGACCACCAGCGTCAGCCCGAGCACCATCCATCGCTTCATGCAGCCTCCCTCTCGCGAGGAGGCGAACATTCCGTTGGAACCCCCGATAGTCAAGGGCGCCTCGCACGCCCTCGAGGTGTGCGGCTCGCTCGATGCCGGCTCGGCGACCAGAACGACTACGAGCTCGCGCCGTCGCCGCGGTCATGGACCACCGCGGGCGGAGCGTGCTAGACGGCACCGCGTGCCCGACTCGCGCTCCCGCTCCGGCGCGCTCGCCGGGACCGATCCCCCCTCCGGTTCTTCATGTGGACGGTCATGATGGGCTTCATCTTCCAGAGCGCCCCGGCAGCCCGCACGGTCTTGATGAGGATCCTCGGCACCGGCCCGCTCAGCTTCGACGATGCGGGCCGCCATGCCTTCCACGCTCGCCTCGACTTCGAGGGGCCGTGACGGCATGGCCGTCGACCTGAGCACGCTCCTCGCCCCACCCCACGCGGCGCTGGTCGCCAACGAGTGCCAGCGCGGCGTCATCGGCGATCACTCGCTCCTTCCCGAGCTGGCGCGGGCGGCCGCGCCCGTCGTCCCGACGATCGCCCGCCTCGTCGCCGCCGCGCGGCGCGCCGGCGTACCCGTCGTCCACACCACGGCCGTCCGCCGCGCCGACAGCCGCGGCTCGAACCAGAACGCGCGGCTCTTCATGGCGACGCGCCGGTCGCCCAGGCCGATGGTGCCCGGCTCGCCGCAGGCCGAGATCGTGCCCGAGATCGGCGTCGCCGAGTCGGATCTCGTCCTGCCACGCCTGCACGGCCTCTCGCCCATGAGCGGCACGGAGCTCGACCCCGTGCTGCGCAACCTCGGCGTGCGGACCATCGTCGCGGTCGGCGTGTCGGTCAACGTCGCGATCACGAACCTCGTCTTCGACGCGGTGAACGCGGGCTACCAGGTGGTGGTGCCGCGCGACGCCGTGGCCGGCCTCCCCCCGAGCTACGTGGACGCGGTCTTCGAGCACACGCTCGGGCTCCTCGCCACGGTGACGACGGCGGCCGAGGTCCTGCGCATCTGGGACGCGGCGGACTGAGCTACTTCTTCCGCCAGTGCGGCGGGTAGCTGCGCTCGTAGCTCGGCCGCGCCCGCATCCGGGAGCGCCAGTCGACGAGCCGCGGCGTCGCGCTGCGGTCGAGGTCGGCGCCGGCACGCGCCGCGATCTCGACGAACGGGAGCCACGTGAAGTCGGCGCGCGACAGCGCGCCCGCGAGGTACTCGCCTTTCCTGCGCGCCGCCCGCGCCTCGAGCTCGCCGAGCTGGCGGCCGACCTCCGCGCGCCCCGCTTCGACCGCCGCCGGGTCGCGCTTGTCGGGGGGCGTGAAGAACACCTGCCGCGCGAGCCCGAGGAACCGCTCGGCGAAGTAGAGCAGGCACTCGAGCTCCTCGATGCGGACGCGGGCCCGGGCTGCCGCGTCGGTCGGCAGGAGCGGCGTACCCGGGTAGCGCTCCTCCAGGTACTCGACGATCGCGCTCGACTCATAGAGCGAGATGCCGTCGTCCTCGAGCGCCGGCACCTTGCCGTGCGGGCTGCGTGCCAGGTGCGCGGGCGACTTGTGCTCGCCCTTCTCGAAGCTGAGCAGCACGGGCTCGTAGGCGAGCCCCTTCTCCTCGAGCGCGAGCTGGACCCGCCACGAGAAGGGCGAGCCCGAGCCGTAGTAGAAGCGGATCATCGCGGTCCCCCCTCTCCGTAGAGCACGACGCTGCGGATGCTGTCGCCCGCATGCATGTGGTCGAAGGCGCGGTTGATGTCGTCGAGCCCGAGCGTGTGCGTGATCATCTCGTCGACCCTGATGCGTCCGCTCATGTACCAGTCGACGTACTGTGGCAACTGGGTGCGCCCGCGCACGCCGCCGAAGGCCGTGCCGCGCCAGGCGCGGCCGGTCACGAGCAGGAACGGGCGGGCGTGGATCTCCTCGCCCGCGCCCGCGACGCCGATGATGATCGCCTGCCCCCAGCCCTTGTGCGTGCAGGCGAGCGCCTGACCCATCACCTCGACGTCGCCGATGCACTCGAAGGAGAAGTCGACGCCGCCCCGGGTCATCTCGACGACCGCCTCGGCGACGCCCGGCACGGCGGCCGGATCGACGACGTCGGTCGCGCCCAGCTGGCACGCCATGGCGAACTTCCGCGGGTTCGTATCGATGCCGATGATGCGGCCGGCGCCGGCCATGACCGCGCCCTGGATGACCGAGAGCCCGACGCCGCCCAGCCCGAAGACGGCGACCGTGGCGCCGGCGTGGACCCTGGCCGTATTCAGCACGGCGCCGATGCCGGTCGTGATGCCGCAGCCGAGGAGACACACCTTGTCGAGCGGCGCGTCGGGACGGATCTTCGCGAGCGCGATCTCGGGGGCGACCGTCCACTCGGCGAAGGCCGACGTCCCCATGTAGTGATGCAGCATGCGGCCGCGGTGCGAGAGCCGGCTCGTACCGTCGGGCATGAGGCCCTTCCCCTGGGTGGCGAGGAGCGCGCCGCACAGGTTCGTCCTGCCGGAGAGGCAGAACTCGCACTGGCGGCACTCGGGAACGTAGAGCGGGATCACGTGGTCGCCGGGCCGGAGGCTCGTGACGCCGGGCCCGACCTCCTCGACCACGCCGCCGCCCTCGTGGCCGAGGACGGCCGGGAAGAGGCCCGACGGGTCGCGCCCGCTCAAAGTGTAGGCGTCGGTGTGGCAGACGCCGGTCGCGATCAGGCGGACCAGGCACTCGCCGGCGCGGGGGCCGTCGAGGTCGACCTCGTCGATCACGAGCGGCTGGCGCGGCTCCCAGCAGATGGCGGCGCGGACCTTCACGGGGAGGCGCGAGGCTAGCAGGTCCCGGGTGCGGGTGGCCAGGGAGGATGAATGGGACGGGCGAGGTTGCCGCCCGTGGCGCGTTGAACGTCCGTCATGCCCGTGTGGCCTCGTCCTGCATCCCTTCGAGCGTACGCTCCGGCCGATGCGGATGATGCTCGCCGCCGCGGTCCAGGACACCGTCGGGCTCCCGCCGTTCCTCGAACAGACCCACTCGGCATCCGGGTGAACATCGAGGACGGCGTCACCGTCCGCGGCGCCCCATGCCGGTACCTCTGCCGTCTCTTCTGCTCGTGCGCCGAATCCGGTAGAGAGACCGCATGTCGCTCGACCCCCGCCACAAGAGCCGCACCCTCCTCGACGGCCGCGACCGCGCGCCGGCGCGCTCGTATTTGAAGGCGATCGGCTTCTCCGACGCCGACCTCGCCCGGCCGATCGTCGGTATCGCCAACACCTGGACCGAGACCATGCCGTGCAACTTCAACCTGCGCCGGCTGGCCGAGCAGGTGAAGCGCGGCGTGCGCGAGGCGGGCGGCACGCCCATGGAGTTCAACACCATCGCGATCAGCGACGGCATCACCATGGGCACCGAGGGCATGAAGACCTCGCTCGTCTCGCGCGAGGTGATCGCCGACTCGATCGAGCTGGTGGCGCGTGGCCACATGTTCGACGCGCTGATCGTGCTGGTCGGCTGCGACAAGACGATCCCGGGCGGCGCCATGGCGCTGCTCCGCGTCGACGTGCCCGGCTTCGTCGTCTACGGGGGCTCGATCCAGCCCGGCCGCTTCCGCGGGCGCGACGTCACCATCCAGGACCTCTTCGAGGCGGTGGGCGCGAACGCGGCCGGCAAGATGAGCGACCGGGACCTGAAGGAGCTCGAGGACGTCGTCTGCCCCGGCGCGGGCGCGTGCGGCGGGCAGTTCACCGCCAACACCATGGCGCTGGCGCTCGAATTTCTCGGGCTCTCGCCCATGGGCACGGCGAGCATCGCGGCCACCGACCCGGCTAAGGACGAGGTCGGCCGCCAGTCGGGCGCGCTCGCGATGGACATGCTCGGGCGCGGCCTTCGCCCGCGCCAGATCGCCACCCGCGCGGCCTTCGACAACGCGATCGCGGGTGTGGCGGCGACGGGCGGGTCGACCAACGCCGTCCTCCACCTCCTGGCGCTCGCGCGCGAGATCGGCGTGCCGCTCACGATCGACGACTTCAACCCGGTCTCGGGCCGCACGCCGCTGTGGGCGGACCTGAAGCCCGGGGGGCGCTTCACCGCCGTCGACCTGGGCCGCGCGGGTGGCGCCGGCGTGGTGGCGAAGCGGCTGGTCGCGGCCGGGCTCGTCGACGGCGGCGCGCTCACGCCGAGCGGCCGCACCCTGGCGGAGGAGGCGGCGCGCGCGGTCGAGGCGCCCGGGCAGGAGGTCATCGCCCCGCTCGAGCGGCCGCTCAAGCCGACCGGCGGCCTCGTCATCCTGAAGGGCAACCTCGCGCCCGAGGGCTGCGTGGTGAAGATGGCCGGGCACGAGCGCACGACCCACCGCGGCCCCGCGCGCGTCTTCGAGCGTGAGGAGGACGCGATGGCCGCCGTCACCCGGCGCGCGATCAAGGCGGGCGACGTGGTCGTCATCCGCTACGAGGGCCCGCGCGGCGGCCCGGGCATGCGCGAGATGCTGGGCGTCACCGCGGCGCTGGTCGGCGAGGGCCTGGGCGAGCAGGTCGCGCTCCTGACCGACGGCCGCTTCAGCGGCGCGACGCGTGGCCTGATGGCCGGCCACGTCGCGCCCGAGGCGGCGATAGGCGGCCCGATCGCCGCGGTCGAGGAGGGCGACACGATCGCGTTCGACGTGGACGAGCGCCGACTCGATCTCCTGGTCGACGAGGCCGTCATCCGCCAGCGTCTCGCGCGCTGGCGCCCGCCCGCGCCGCGCTACACGAGCGGCGTCTTCGCCAGGTACGTGGCGCTGGTGTCGTCGGCGGCGGAGGGGGCGGTGCTGCGGGCGGGCGGCGGGGTGGGCTGAAAGCTCATCGCGCTTCCGAATCGCAGCGGAGTTGGAAGAAGCTCGCCGAAGGCCTTCGCGGCGGCGAGATAGCTCACCTGCATATCGGCCGCCTGCCAGCGCGGGGACAGCCAGCAGTGCGCCGGAAGGCTTTCCCCCGACGCTCCACGGGCGGAAAGGCCCCACGATCGCTTCGTTGAGGCGGGTGCGTGAGTTACGATGCCGGCGAGTGGATGTCCTCACCCGGATCAAGCGGCTTGTCGTGGCACGACGGGTCGAGTTCACGCGCAAGGCGACCGAGGAGCGTCTCCGCGATGGCCTCACGGTCGAGGACGTGCTCGAATCGGTCGTGAACGCCAACGCGATCAAGAAGGTCCTGCGCTCGCGGTCGCCGGCGCGGCTCCGGGCGGGCGAGCGTCTGTACGTCATCGAGAGCCCGACCTTCACGGGGACGTGGGTCTACACGAAGGGAACGATCCGCCGGAAGGGCGGGCAGGAGGTCTTCTATGTCTTCGTCTCGGCCAAGCTCGCGACCTAGCCGCAGAGCGACATGTCCGACGTGCGGGGCGAAGCGCGTCGCGCACGTGACGGAGGATGTCGTGCTGCGCATCGGCGCGCGGCGGCAGGTGGTGGAAGCCGTGCCGCATGAACGTTGCGAGGCGTGTGGGGAACAGATCTTCGGCCTCGAAGCGAGCCGCCGGTTCGATCGCCTGCTTGGGAGGCGCCGGGCGGGCCGAGTCGCCTGAACCGCGCTCCGCCGAGAGAGCATGCATCTTGACGGACAGCGGTCGCCGCGCGGTTGCGATGGAGGCCACCCGCGACTACGGTGGAGCCGTGTTCAGACAAGAGGCCCGAGGGATGATGCTTCTGGCCGTCATCATGCCGCCGCTCCTCCAACTGCTCACGGGACGATAGTACACCGGCACCGAGCTTCGGCACTCGGCTTCCATTCAGGACGTGACCCGGCCGCGAGCCCCGCTACCCCCTCGCGCGCCGCCCCAGTCGGCTGAGCACCCCGCCCAGCTCGCCGGTCTCCACCGCCGCGCCGTCGCGGAAGGCGATCACCTCGTGCGCCATGGGCGAGAGGCGGGCGCCGGGCACGAGGACGCCCACCAGGTTGAGCGGGTCCGCGGCGGCCACGACCACGGTCTCCGGCTCCTCCGCCCGCCGCCTGACCGCGCGCAGGGCGTCTACCGCCTCGGGGAGCGCGAACTGCTCGCCGACGAGCCCCGCGACGAAGCGGCCGCCGCGGATCTCGCCGCGCGCCTCGAGCGTGCGCAGCGCGCCCAGCACGACGCGCCACGACGGCATGCGCGACTCGCGCGCGAGGAGCTCGCGCACCACCACACCCCAGCGGCGCAAGAGCTGCCGCGCGAAGCGCATCGGCTCGGCGTCGGCGCCCACCTCGCAGCCGGCGCGCAGCAGCGCCCAGCGGCCGGCCGGAACGAGCCGCGCCCGCCCGCCGCGCACCGCGCGCAGGCGGCGCGGCCGCCGCTCGCTGTCCGGCTTGAGGAGCGTGCGGAGACCCGCCGTGCCGTCGCCGGTGACGAGGCCGCGCGCGACCAGCGTCCAGAGGGCCTCCTCGGCGGCCGCGGGAAGGAGACCCGCCCCGCGCGCGATGTCCGCCAGGAAGGAGGCGCCGTGCCGCTCCAGGTGCGCGAGCACGGCGCGCGCGGCCGAAGGCAGGTCGCTTGCGCCGTGGGTCGGCGCCAGCAGCCAGGCAAGGTCCTCGCGCAGCACGAAGGCGAGCGGCGCCGCGCGCGTCGGTGCCTTGGCGCGCCGGGGACCTGCGTCCTCCTCCGGGGGCGGATCGGTCTCGAGGCGGCCCCATGCCACCGCACCCGCGAGACAGAGGCCGTCGAGATCGGCGGGGTCGTAGCGCGCGATGCGCGCCGGCAGCACCTGAGTCTCCCAGGCGCGCGCCGGCAGCTCGAGCCCCTGGAGCTGGCCGATCACCTCGAGGAGCCCGTCGCGGCCGTGGAGCTGCGTCCCCGGCTGCACGTGCTGCCAGCGGAAGAGGAAGCGCATCAGGTCGGCGGCGGAGACGGGCTCGATCTCCCGGCGCAGGCGACCGAGGGTCAGGCGGTGGATGCGGGCGAGGAGGCGCCGCTCGCACCACTCCTCCTCGCGCGCGTCGGGCGTGAACCGGCCGCGCAGCGCGATGCCGGCGCGCTCGAGCCCGGCGAGACCGATCGCGACGGCGCTCGGCGAGAGGCCGATGCGCGCGGCGAGCCCCTCCGCCGTCGTCGGGCCGACGCACTCGAGCCAGCCGCCGAGGAGCGCATGCAGGGCCTCCTCGCGGCCGGGCTCCGCCGCCGGCCAGTCGAGCCCGCAAACGATCCCCGGCACCGCCGCGCGCGCGACCGGCACGCGCTCCGCCGGAACCAGCCAGCGGAGCATGCCGCCCGCCGCCCACGTGGCCCGCCCGAGCTCGACGAGCTCGCTCGCGAAGGCCATCCAGCCCGCCGCCTCGATCTCCGCCGCCGGCACGAGGACCATCGACAGGAGCGCGTCGTGCAGCTCGTCGGCGTCGCGCACGTCTGGCCATGCCTGCGCGCGAACCTCCGTGATTGCCGCAAGATCGAGCGCGCCCAGGCCCGCGGCCAGGTCCGGGTCGGTGCGCCGGAGCGCCACCGCGCGCGCCCGCCGCTCCTCGAGCGGCGCGTCGTCGAGGTAGGTGTAGGGGTTCGAGTTCAGGATCTCGTGCGACATGGGCGAGGGGGCCGCCGTGTCGACGGCGCGCGTCGCGACCGCGCCGCGGCCGATGCGCGCCAGCAGCTCCGCGAGGCCGTCCACGTCCATCGCCTCGTGGAGGCAGTTGTCGATCGTCTCGCGCACCAGGGGATGATCCGGCACGGTGACCGGCCCCGCCACGTTGTCGGCGCACGCGACCTGCTCGGGGAAGACGGCGGCGAGGAGGTCGTCGGCGCGCATGCGCTGGAGCGGCATGGGCACGCGCCGGCCGCCCTCGTGCCGGAGGAGCGCGAGCGACCGGGTCGCGTTCCAGCGCCAGCGGTTCGTGAAGAGCGGCGAGGCGAGCGCCGCCTGGACGAGGTCCTCGCGTAGCGTCTCTGACCGCACCATCGCGAACACCGAGTCGAGCGGGAAGCTGTGCTGCTCGCCGAGCGAGATGACCAGCCCGTCGTCGGTGGCGGCGGCCTGGAGCTCGAAGTTGAAGGTGACGCAGAAACGCTTGCGGAGTGCCAGGCCCCACGCGCGGTTGATGCGCCCGCCGAAGGGCGCGTGCACGACCAGCTGCATGCCGCCGGCCTCGTCGAAGAAGCGCTCGGCGACGACGCAGTCGGTGGTCGGCACCGCGCCGAGGGCGGCGCGCGTCGCCCCCACGTAGGCGCCCAGCTGAGCTGCGGCGTCCGCGGACATGCCGCACTCCTCCACGAGCCAGCTCGTGTCCGGGAGCCGCGCCGCCACCTCCGCGCGCAGCGCCGACACCGCGGCCGACAGCTCACGCGTGCGCGCCGGCGCCTCGCCGAGCCAAAAGGGGATGGTGGGCGGCGCGCCGGCCGCGTCCTCGACCCGCACGCGGCCCGCCTCGACCCGGCGGATGCGCCACGAGCGGTTGCCGAGCAGGAAGATGTCCCCGGCCATGCTCTCGACCGCGAAGTCCTCGTTGACCGTGCCGACCTTCAGGCCCTGCGGCTCCTCCACCACCTCGTAGTCGGCGTTGTCGGGAATGGCGCCGCCGCTGGTGATCGCCGCCAGGCGCGCGCCGCGGCGGGCGCGCACGCGGCCGTGCACGCGGTCGAGGTGGAGCAGGGCGCCGCGCCGGCCGCGCCGGGTGGCCACCCCGTCCGCCAGCATGTCGAGGACGGCGTCGAAATCAGGGCGCGAAAGATCGCCGAAGGGGTGCGCGCGCCGCGCGAGCGCCCACAGCTCGTCCACCGGCATGTCGCCGGTCGCGACCGTCGCCACGCACTGCTGGGCGAGGATGTCGAGGGGGTTCTCGGGCACGCGGAGCGTGTCCAGCTCCCCCGCGCGCACGGCGCGCACCGCGGCCGCCGCCTGCACCAGGTCGTCGCGCGTGAGCGGGAAGACGATGCCCTTCGGCACCGCCCCGCGCGTGTGGCCCGAGCGGCCGACGCGCTGGATGAGCGTCGCCAGCGCGCGCGGCGCGCCCACGTGGCAGACGAGGTCGACGGCGCCCACGTCGATCCCCAGCTCGAGCGAGGCGGTCGCGACCACCACCGGCACCTCGCCGGCCTTGAGTCGCGCCTCGGCCTCGAGCCGCGTCCGCCGCGCCATGCTGCCGTGGTGCGCGGCCACGCGGCCTTCGCCCAGGCGCTCCTCGAGCTGGTGCGCGACGCGCTCGACCAGACGGCGCGTGTTGACGAACACGATGGTCGTCCGGTGCGCGCGCACGCGGCCGGCGATGCGGTCGTAGATGTCGGCCCACAGCTCGTGGGTGGCGATCGGCCCGAGCTCCTGGTCGGGGACCTCGACCGCGAGGTCGAGGGCGCGGCGGTGCCCGACGTCGACGATCGCGCACGGACGCGGCGCCGCCGCGCCGACGAGCAGGCGCGCCACCTCCTCGACGGGGCGCTGCGTGGCGCTGAGCCCGATGCGCTGGAGCCGACGGCCCGCGAGCGCGTCCAGGCGCTCGAGCGAGAGGGCCAGGTGCGCCCCGCGCTTGTCGGCGGCGACGGCGTGGATCTCGTCCACGACGACCGTCCGCGCGCCGGCGAGCCAGCGCCGGCTCCCCTCCGCGGTGAGCAGGATGTAGAGCGACTCCGGCGTGGTCACCAGGATGTGAGGCGGGCGGCGCGCCATCGCCCGGCGCTCGGCGGCGGGCGTGTCGCCGGAGCGCACCAGGACGCGGATCTCGGGCAGCGGCGCGCCCGCTTCCTCCGCCAGCGCGCGCATCTCGGCGAGCGGGTGGGCCAGGTTCCGCTGCACGTCGTTGCCGAGCGCCTTGAGGGGCGAGACGTAGACGACGTCGGTGCGCTCCTCGAGGCCGCCCGCCCGCGCGGCGGAGACCAGGCGGTCGAGCGACCAGAGGAAGGCGGCGAGCGTCTTGCCCGAGCCGGTGGGCGCCGCGATGAGCGTGTCGGCGCCGCGGGCGATGGCCGGCCAGCCCTCCGCCTGCGCCGGCGTCGGCGTGCCGAAGCGCTCCCCGAACCAGCACGCGACCAGCGGCGAGAAGGCGACGGCCACGAGGGGGTCCTAGCATCCCCGCGCGGCCAGGCCAACGCGCGTTTCCCGCTGCTCCGGCCCCGAGTATAAGACCGCGTGCCCGCGCCGCCCGCATCCCGCTCCGCGCGGCGGCTCGCGCTTGCCGCCCTCCTGGTCGCGGCCGCGGCGATCCTGGTCACCGAGGCGATCGGCGACTGGAACCCCGGCGATTGGTACCCGGCCAAGCAGGCCTTCCTGCCGCGGCCGTGGGCCTGCCCTTCCTGAACCCGCTCACCAACCCGATCGACGGCGTCTTCATCGGCGGCGTGTGCGGCACCTCGCGCATCATCGTCCACTCGGGGCCGAACAAGGGTATGGGCGTGTGCACGACGCTCATGGACAACACGCGCCTCTTCGAGCAGGGCGACTACGCGCGCAACCCGATCGACAACAGCCAGGTGGGCGTCCGCTACCACGCGATCGCACCCTTCGGGCTCGAGTTCACGCTCAACTACCTCTACCAGCGGTGGGGCGGCGACGACGGGACCAACTACGCGCCGCTGCGCGGGCTCGCCAACACCCCGGCCAACGTCACGCGCACGCAGAAGCTCGAGTCGAACGGCATCTTCCCCGCCGAGTTCTTCGCGCCCTACATCCACACCGTCGGCACCTCGGGCAACTACTCGGACGAGACTTTCACGCAGACCGTGTTCCGCTACGAGACCATCTACGACTTCGGCCTGCCCTTCTTCGACGTGGCGAAGGAGACCACGATCGATCGCCCCGCCCTCCCGGGCGTGCGGCGGAA